>DASYJZ010000116.1:0-8970 GCA_035995965.1 Longimicrobium sp.
TTCGGCCACGAGCGCGGCGCCTTCACCGACGCCAAGGAGATGAAGCGGGGCCTCTTCGAAGTCGCCGACCACGGAACGCTCTTCCTGGACGAGATCGGCGACCTGGACCCCGCGCTCCAGCCCAAGCTGCTCAAGGTGCTGGAGACGCGGTCGTTCCGGAGACTGGGCGGCACGCGCGAGATCACCGTGGACGTACGGCTGATCGCCGCCACCAACCGCGAGCTGGCGGCCGACGTGCGGGCGGGGCGCTTCCGCGAGGACCTGTTCTACCGCCTGTCGGTGTTTCCTCTCACCATCCCGCCGCTGCGGGAGCGGAGCCGCGAAGACGTGCTGGAGCTGGTCCACGCGGCGCTGCGCGAGCTGCACGTGCGCCACCCGGACTCGCCGGACCTGCTCGCGCCGCGCGCGCTGGAGCTGCTGGTGGCGTACGCGTGGCCGGGCAACGTGCGCGAGCTGCGCAACGCCCTGGAGCGCGCGCTGGTGCTGGCCCGGGGCGAGGAGCGGATCGGCCCCGAGCACCTTCCGGAAGGCGTCCGCGCGCCGGGCGCTCCGCGTGCCCAGCGGCAGGACTGGGAGGTGCTCACGCTGGACGAGGTGGAGCGGCGGCACATCGAGCGCACCCTGCACCTGACCGGGGGCAACCGCACCCTCGCCGCGGAGAAGCTGGGGATCTCCCGCGCCACGCTCCACGTCAAGATCAAGCAGTCGGGGCTGGAGGACGTCGGGCGCGAGGTCGCCTGATGTTCGGCTCTTCGTCGATTGGTTGCAGCGCACCGTCCGACGTGGTTTCGGCAGCACCGCCCGGCGCGGACCTGACGAGGCCGCGTGAACCGATCCCACGATCTATCCCATCCGGCAGAGCACGACGAAGCCCCGACAGCGTAAACGCTGCCGGGGCTTCTGTTACAATAGTGCGCCCGGAGGGATTCGAACCCCGGCCTTCTGATCCGTAGTCATATCAGAAGGTCTCTCCGGTCGAAGGCGATAGCTATAACGGATTCCTTGATGTTCCGGAAGGGCCTACCGGACTTCGAAGCGGAAATGCCCCACTCTGCCGCCAAACCTATCCCAAAACCTATCCCAATCCGGCAGGATGACTCTCCTTCGGGAGAGTCGATTTCCGAGCCCGGCGAAGTCATCATTGCGGCGAAAAAGGTTGACCGCTTCCGGGGCAGGGGGCGAATTCGTTGCCAGCAGCCGCGGAGCGCCGGCGCAGGGCCGCCACGCCCGTCGAGTGGGGCGTGAGCGACAGCTCCCTCGGAGTTCACCGACGTCACCGCCCTGGACGTCGGTGGAGCAGGTCACATATACGTCGCCGATTTCTATCGGCAGCAGGTAACCGTCCGGACGCGGAGCACCTTGTCACCCACCCCTCCCCGAACAAGCCGCCGCTGGGCAATTGCCCAGCGGCGGCCATCAGTGCGCGCGGTCACTCACCGCGTTGCCGGAATCTGCCCCGCGCTTGGGGTGGCCACGGGTCCCGGAGGTGCGGGCACCAGTTCGCGCAGCACGATGTTCCGGAAGTCCACCGTCTTGGCCGGATACGCCTGCAGGCCGATGTGGGCCGGCGCCGACGCGGTCGTGGGCGCGCCGCGACCCGCGTTGGTGTTGGTGAACTCGGTCACCTTCTTCCCGTTCAGCGACACGGTGTAGGTCTGCCCGAGAACCTGGATGGTGAACTTGTTCCATTCGCCGAGCGGCTTCGCGGCCACGGGCGTGCGCACCTGCGAGGGCTCGCCGTAGATGGCACCGGTCTTATGGATGCCGGCGCCATCGGGCGCCCCCAACTCGTCGATCTGTACCTCGAAGCCGAAATGGACCGCCACGTATGCCGGGTTGTTGTAGTGCTTGCTGCCAGGGTCAGGGAAGCGCACGAACACGCCGGAGTTGGCATCCTCCGTCCACGCCCTCCACTCCAGCTCCAGGACAAATTCGGCGGGTGCCGGGCGCGCCGAATACAGCAGCCCCAGCTCGTCGCCGCCGATTGACCGGAGCACGCCGCCCACCACCGCGAACCGGCTCCGGCCCACCTCGATCCACCCGTCCATGGATGCGCCGTCGAACAGGGCGCCACCAACCAGCGCGGTCTTCGGCGGAACCAGGTGGCGCGCCAGCCGGCGCCCGAGCGCAAGCCCGGTCAGCATCGGGTTGGGAGAGCCGACGGTCGGGAAGAGCGCCGGGCCGGCCACGTACGCGTTCACCGTCCCGCGCAGCCGCCCGTTCGAGTCGGCCGGTGCGTCGGCGCCCTCTCCGATGCGGAGCGTCCCCGCCTCGTGGTGCGTGGTGCCCAGGCCATCGCGGCGGCCCGCGAAGGGGAACACCGAAGCGGCCGGCTGGCCGGCGGCCACCGGCTTCCACACCCCTCCCACCAGCACGTCGTACGGCTTGCCCCCGGCGAGCGCGAGCGCGCCGTCATCCGCCGCACCGTCCATGACGTCCCACAGCGCTCGGTCGCGCGCACTCGGCGCGATCGTGACGTGCGCGCGCGGCACTCCGAACTCGTCCGGCTCCGAATCCAGGAAGACGCGGCTGGAGGGGTTCTCGGACTCCATCTCACCGATCCCGCGCAGCGTGATCACCGCGTGGGAGTCGTCCGCCAGGAGGAAGCGATCGTAGTGGTCGATGTCGGGGATCTTCTTCCACATCTCGGCTTCGGAGTCCGCGTCCTTGGGACCCAGGCCGGCCGCGGTGACCTGCAGGTGGAAGTGTCCCTGCGCCCCGCCGGGGAAGTCGTGGCGGCCCTTCACGAAGAGCGCCGACGCCTGCAGCTCCTTCACGTCGGTCGGCAGCTCGGCGAGCGACGAGCGCGGGACGCGGATCGTCAGGTTCGAGCGCAGGTGCGCGATCAGGTTCTTCCCCGCATTCCCCTGCGCCGCGATCTGCGGGAACGACGACAGCACCAGCCGTGTGCTCTCGATGGTTCCGAGCGCGACCACGACCACACCCTGCGGCTGCACGGTGACCGTGCCGCGGTTGGTCTCGACCGCGGTAACGCGGCCACCGTCCTGCACCAGCCGGACTACGTGGCAGTTCGGCACCACCATGAGTCGCTTCTGCGTGTCGTCGCCATTCGACTCCTGGAACGCCATCCGAGCGGCCCGCATCAGCAGCGGGACGGTGCTGAACTTGTTCATCGGGAAGTACCCCGAGCGTGGCGCGCGGCCCTGCACCGCCAGGGGCGCTTCGAGCTTCGCCAGGTCCTTGTCGCCCGGCTTGCCCTCGATGGGGCCGTCGGGGAGCTGCGCGATCGGAACGGCGGAGCGCACGCCGCCGGCCTTGATCCCGTCGAAGAGCCGCTTGCGAAGCACCTCGTGCAGCGGGCCGAAGATGAAGTCGTTGGTCTCGGTGACGCCGATCTGGCTCGCCGCCTTGTCGAAGTCTCCGCCGGCGACGGTTAGGTCCTGCAGCACGGCCGCCGGCCAGCGCGCAGCCGGGAGCTCGCTCGAGAGCGGCCGGGGCGACCAGCCGCCCCAGAACACCGAGCGCCCACCGACGCAGTAGGCCAGCCCCGAGAACGGCGTCGGCGAATGCCAGGGCAGGCCCCACACCTCGTTGCGCGGCTTGTCCGGCCCGAAGGCACCCTGGTCCCGGAGCGCCTGGATGGAGGTCGGCCCCGCGGCGTTCACCCCGATGGCGGGCAGGTTCTGTACGTGCTCGGGAAGCGCCAGCGGCCCGCCCTCCAGCACCAGGATGCGATGGTTGCCACCACGGAAGAACGCGTGCTGGGCGACGCCGGCGCCGAACGTGCCGCCGCCAATCACGATGATGTCGAACGGCCGCGCGGCGGGGGAGGTGGCCGGATCCGCACTCCGGAGCGCCTCGTCGAGCCCGTTGCACACGTAGCGTCCGAGGATGTCCCTGGAGAAGTCGGTCGTCTGGGGTGTGGAGGAAGTGGGCATTCGGGTTCTCCTGATGGGATGCGGCCATGAAGCACCCGGCGCGACCGGGCATGCCTTCCGGAGGCGGACGTTGCGCTCCGGGGCGGGGGGAGAAACCCCGGTGCAGGAGCCACGCCGCCCGTGCAGCAGGGCCGTGCGTGCGCGCATATAGTTGCAGGAGAACTATTTACTCGAACCGACCGACACCTGGGCACCTCCCATAGCCGTAGCAATGGGGCAATTTTTCCCCACCGATTGTCCCATTAGCTCCCACCTCCCGTCCGGTATGCCCAGCCTGATTCGCTGCCTCCCGATCGGATGAGCATCGATTCGGACCTCCCGGACCAGGCATACCGGACGATTTGCTTCACGTGCGCACGTGCGGCTGTGCGCCGCTCCAAAAGACAACGCCGCCACGTCCTGCGGTCGCGGCCCGTTCACCGCACACTCATGTGAGCCAGCGCGGCGCGCAGCCCTCGCGCCAGCTTTACAGCGTCGTCGTTCGCCCAGAAATGCATGAAGAACAGGCGCGGCTGCTCGGCGAGCATGTGCGAGTGCAGCGCGGTGACCTCGATGCCGTTGTCGCGGAGCGCGCGGATCACGGGGTTCACCTCGCCCGCGGTCATCACGAAGTCGCCGGTGATCGCGGCGCGGCTGCCGCCAGTCGGCTGGAAGTTGATCGCAGTCGCGGTGCCCATCGACGCGGGGATCTCGTGGCCACCCTCGCGGACCGTCTCCCTTCGGGGGACGCTCACCTGGTACACGCCGCCGTTCACCCTGCCGGAGTGCCCCAGTGCGCGCGCGACGGCAGACGTGTCGAGGTCGATAGATGCCGCGGCGTTCGGAGGCGGGGGCGTGCCAAGGGGCGTGCGGCTGAGCGCGAGCGCTGCCCGCACCGTCTCCGCGATGCGGAGGGGATCGCCGTGCGCCTCGACATGCATGTACATCACACGCGGGCTCTCGCGGAGCACATGGTTGTGCAGCGCGGTCTGCTGCACGCCGCCCTGCTGGAGGCGGGTCATCACCGGCACGACCTCTTTCTCGGTGAGCACCAAGTCGCCCATCGCCATCGCCGCCCCGCCTTCGATGCGGCGGAATGCCAGCCACGAGCCCAGCGCGAGCGCGGGGCGAAGCTGCACCCCGTCTATGGTGACGTGAAGGTCGCTGCGCGGAAAGGAGAACCGGAGCGTGCCGTCCGGCTGTGCAGATCCCGGCCTCCCGAGCGCGCTCTCAACGGCAGTCCACCCCGGCTGCGCGCCCCCACCCGTCGACTGCGCCTCCGCGATGCGGGCTGGCGCGCACAGCAGCGCGGCGGCCGCGACCGCGCCGAGCGTTATCATCATCCCGTTTCGCAGGCGAGGACTTCAGGAGCGAGCGATTCAGGAGGGGGGGGTGAGCGCGAACGACCTCGCGAGGCACGGGTACCGATCCCTGGCCCACGTTGCCCGAGCCGCAAAACACCATTAGCGTCTCACGCTGCTCACCCGGTGGAGCGAAACCGTCTGCGTGCGGAAGGAAGGCTCCATGCCTGACCTCTCCAAGGCCGCGGAGGCTGCGCTGCCGGCGTTCCTGGAGTTGATGCACACGGCTTCCCGGGACCAGCTTCCGGCCGACGAGTTGTGGGTGCGCATGACGGCGCTGGGGACCGAGCACCGACTCCAAGGGCCGGGGCTGGGTGACGCGTTCTTGTTCGCCGTGCTCATCCATGTGCGCGAGTTGGGCGGCGACGCGGCCGCGTACCGAACCCGCGACGCCATGGCCCGCGTCGCCGACAGGCTCATTCGTGGGAACAAGGACGGAGACGGCGATGGGAGTGAACACGAAGCGCCGCTCTGACGACGACGGGTGTCGGTGAACCCGCGCACCGCAACGCTCGTGGGGTGGGCGAAGATCGTTCTCACGCTGCTGGGCCTCGCGTGGGTACTTCGCCTCGGCCTGCCTCCTGAGCGCTTGGCCATCGCCGCGGCGATCATCGGCGGGGCCGGCTTCTGGTCTGGCCTAATCGTCTTTCGGGGCACGTACGGCCGGACCTGGACAACGCCGCGTGAGCAAACCTATCCCAAAACCTATCCCACCCGGCAAAGACGAGCGAAAGCCCCGACAGCGTAAACGCTGCCGGGGCTTCACTTCGCAAGGTGCGCCCGGAGGGATTCGAACCCCCGGCCTTCTGATCCGTAGTCAGACGCTCTATCCAGCTGAGCTACGGGCGCATGTACGGCTTATCTCGCAACGAGCACTTCGCGAGAAGTGCACCGGGAAGGAATCGAACCTTCAACCTTGGGATTAAGAGTCCCCTGCTCTGCCAATTGAGCTACCGGTGCGTCGGTTGACAGTCCGCAAATCTAGGAAAACACTCCACTGATGTCAACCCCGGGACCGCCTCTGCCTCATGGGTGCACGCCGTCCCATCCGCGACTGAAAGTCGGCAACGGCCGTCTCACGCGGAGCTGCGGAGGAACAGAGAGAACGGCACCCGCATTCCGCATATCCCCCGGATTGCGCATCAGTTCGCGCCGGGGTCGCGGATCAGGTGAAGGGGCGCAAGGCGCTGGCGCTCGCCGCCGATCACCAGCTCGAAGGCGTAGGTGCCCTCGGTCGGGAAGACGACGCCGTCCAGCGGCATGATCAGGCGCGTCTGCGGGGGACCCTGGAAGGGCTGCTGGTCGCCGACGTCGGTGTGGCCGGTGATGCTGAGCGCCGGGCTGCGCGCGGGGTCCACCAGCTCGATCGAGAAGTCGATCTTCCCCCGCTCCTGCGGCTCCCATTCCACCGCCACCGCCAGCGTCATCCGGTCTTGCTGCGCCGGAAAGGCGGGGGCGTAGAGCTGGTGGAAGACGCCGTGGACGTCAAGCCGTCCGTCGTGCCGCTCCTGGGCCTGCTCGCAGAGGAGCGCGTAGAGAACCTTCATGGGTGCGAACGTGCGAGGGTGCGAGGTTGCGAAAGCGACGGAGCGCTATCGGTCGAGGCGGACGCGGACGGCCTCGGCGTGGCCGTGCAGGCCCTCGGCCTCGGCCAGGCGGATCACGTCGGCGGCGTGGGCGCGCAGCCGCTCGGGCGAGTAGCCGATCAGGCTGGTGCGCTTGACGAAATCATGGACGCCGAGCGGGCTGGCGAAGCGCGCCGAGCCGCCGGTCGGGAGCACGTGGTTGGGGCCGGCGAAGTAGTCGCCCACCGGCTCGGGGGAGCTGGAGCCCAGGAAGATCGCGCCGGCGTTGCGGACGCGCCCCGCCAGCGCCAGCGGCTCCGCGACCAGCAGCTCCAGGTGCTCCGGCGCGCGCAGGTCGGCCACCGCCGCCGCGTCCAGCAGCGTGGGGACGATGACGATGGCCCCGTTCGCCTCCAGCGCAGCGCGCGCCACCTCGCGCCGCGGGTTGCGTTCCAGCAGCCGCTCCACCTCCGCGGGAACGCGCGCCGCGAGCTCGGGAGACGTTGTCACCAGCCAGGCGATCGCGTCGGGGTCGTGCTCGGCCTGGCCGATCAGGTCCGCGGCGGCGTGCACCGGGTCGGCGTGCTCGTCCGCGATCACCAGGATCTCGGAAGGGCCGGCGATCATGTCGATGTCCACGCGGCCGAAGACCTGCCGCTTGGCCTCGGCGACCCACCTGTTGCCGGGGCCCACGATCTTGTCCACGCGGGCGACGCTCGCGGTGCCGTACGCCAGCGCCGCCACCGCCTGCGCCCCGCCGATGCGGAACACCTCCGTCACCCCCGCCACGTGCGCCGCGGCCAGCACCACGTCCGCCACCTGGCCGCCGGGGGCGGGCGACACCATCGCGATCTCTTCCACCCCCGCGACGGCGGCGGGGATGGCGTTCATCAGCACCGACGACGGGTACGCCGCGCGCCCGCCGGGGACGTAGATCCCCACACGCCGCAGCGGCGCCACGCGCTGCCCCAGCAGCGACCCGTCCGCCAGCCAGTCGACGAACCCGTGCTCGCGCTGCCGCTCGTGGAAGCGCCGGATGTTCTCCGCCGCGCGCCGCAGCGACCCCAGCAGCTCGGGGTCGATGGCCCCCGCCGCGCGCTCCAGCTCCTCCGCCCCGATCCGCAGCCCGTCGGCGGACGACACCTCGAAGCCGTCGAAGCGGCGCGTGTACTCCACCAGCGCCGCGTCCCCGCGCGCGGCGACGTCCGCCACGATGCGCGCGACCACCTCCCGCAACTCCGGATCGTCGGTCGACGCGGCCGCCGCCATCTCGCGCACCTCCGCGAAGGGCGGCGCGGTGTGGATCGTTCGGATGCTCAGCAAAGACCCCCCTCCCTGGCGCTTCGCGCCGGTCCCTCCCCCGAACTGCAGGGGAGGGACGCTGGCTCGCTTCGCTCGCGGCTGCTCACGTGCGACACATGGGGTGGTGCGCCACCTCGGCCACGCCACGGCGCGTCGCGTGCTCGATCACCTCGGCGGCACCACCAGTGGCAGTCCGCGAAGGCGGACTTCGTGTAGTCGTTGCAGCGAATTCATTCGCCCTGGCCCTGCCCTGGCCCACCTCGGCCTCAGTCTTCATCCCACCCACTCCAGCGCCGACGCCAGATCGGCGATCAGGCGCTGGTGCTCCTCCAGGCGCAGCTTGTGGCTGGCGCGGTTCACGATCAGGCGCGCGCTGGAGGGGGAGACGTCGTCCACCACCACCAGCCCGTTCTCGGCCAGCGTGCGCCCCGTCTGCACCAGGTCCACGATCCAGTCCGAGAGCCCCAGCAGCGGCGCCAGCTCCACCGACCCGGAGATGCGGATCAGCTCCACCTGGATCCCCCGCGCCGCGAAGAAGCGGCGCGCGCTCTCCACGTACTTAGTTGCCACGCGCGGGATCCCGCTCCCCGCCAGCCGCGGGTACGCCCCGCCCTCCGGCGCCGCCACCGCCAGCCTGCATCCCCCGAACCCCAGGTCCAGCGGGCGCAGCACGTCGGGCTGCGCCTCTTCCAGCACGTCCATCCCCGCCACGCCCGCGTCGGCCACGCCCGCCTCCACGTAGACCGGGACGTCGCCGCTCTTCACCGGGAGGAACTCGAAGCGCCCGTCGGCCGAGGGGAGGATCAGCCGCCGGGTGTCGCGCGCCGCGGGGTCGATCACCGCGCCCATCGCCTCGAAGAGCCG
>DASYJZ010000117.1:0-6051 GCA_035995965.1 Longimicrobium sp.
CGTGGACGCGCCCGCCGGAGCCTGCGAAAGGCCGCCCGGCGACCCGAGGAACGACACCCGGTCTTGAACCGACACCACGCACCGTAGACGAAGGAGCCCACTGAGATGGCTACGCTTACCCGTGACGAGCTGCTCGACGCGATCGGCAACATGACCGTCCTCGAGCTTTCCGAGTTCGTGAAGGCGTTCGAGGAGAAGTTCGGCGTGACCGCCGCGGCCCCCGTGGCCGTGGCCGCCGCCGGCGGCGGCGCCGCCGCGGCCGCCCCCGCAGTCGAGGAGCAGACGGAGTTCACCGTGATGCTCAACGGCGCCGGCGAGAAGAAGATCCAGGTGATCAAGGTGGTCCGCGAGATCACCGGCCTGGGCCTGAAGGAGGCGAAGGACCTGGTGGACGGCGCGCCCAAGGCGGTGAAGGAGGGCGTGTCGAAGGACGAGGCCAACGCCATCAAGGCGAAGCTCGAGGAGCAGGGCGCGGCCGTCGAGCTGAAGTAGCGGACGGCGCCCCCGCCGCGAGGATCTCCGGATCGCTCGCGGCGGGGGCGGGCGCCCGCGTCGCTCCGACGGCGGCGCCCTCCAGCCTGTCCCAACTTCAGCCCAACGGCGCATGATGGCTTGCGAGCCTCTTACATAGATACGGACGGCACGTCACCCCGCCGGGGTTTCCGGTCGGGGTCGTTTGCGCTTCCGGTTTGGTTCCACGTCGCTCGAGAGGGAGACCCACTTGGCAACCGTGAATAAACCGATCGTCTCGTTCGGCAAGCTGGTGGCGGGGATGGACCACCCGAACCTGCTCGACGTCCAGCTGCGCGCCTTCGAGACGCTGCTCCAGACCGACGCGGCCGCGCGCGAGCGCGAGGACGTGGGTCTCGAGCGCGTGTTCAACGAGATCTTCCCCATCTCCGACGTCAACGGGAACTTCTCCCTGGAGTACGTGCGCTACGCCCTGGGCGAGCCCAAGTACGACATGGAGGAGTGCATGGAGCGCGACATGACGTACGCCGCTCCGCTCAAGGCGACGCTCCGGCTGGTGGTCTGGGAGGACATCGGCGACGAGCGCCGTCCGAAGGACATCATCGAGAAGGAGGTGTACCTGGGGGACCTGCCGGTGCTGACCCCCCTGGGCACCTTCATCATCAACGGCGCGGAGCGCGTGATCGTCTCGCAGCTGCACCGCTCGCCGGGGGTGGTCTTCGAGGAGACCATCCACCCGAACGGGAGCAAGCTGTACAGCGCGCGCATCATCCCCTTCCGCGGCTCGTGGGTCGAGTTCACCATCGACATCCACGACGTGGTGGCGGTGCACATCGACAAGAAGAAGAAGTTCCCCGCCACCGCGCTGCTGCGCACGGTGGGGTACTCGCGCGACGCCGACATCCTCTCCGTGTTCTTCAAGCGCGAGCCCGTGACCCTGGCCAGCATGGCCGGCGAGGGCACGCGCGAGGGGCGCCGCGGCGAGGTGTTCCACGGCTTCCTGGGCGAGGACGTCCCCGACCCGGCGGTGCTGGGCCCCGAGGGCCCCATGCTCTACCGCGAGGTGGTGGTCCCCGGCACCGGCGAGGTGTTCGAGCGCGGCTCGCGCCTGACCACCGAGGCCCACCGCGCCATGCGCGAGGGGGGCGTGTACTCGCTCCCGGTGATCCCGTCGGCGCTGCTGGCGCGCGCGGGCGACGAGGTGAACGCCGAGGTCATCGCGCGGCTGCAGCGCGCGGGGGTCGACGCCATCACCCTCTTCCGCACCGGCGCGCCCGGCACGGCGCTGCGCGCCACGCTGGCCAAGGACCCGACGCGCGGCACGCTGGACTCGCTCTTCGCCATCCACAACCTGGTGCGCCCGGGGACCGCCCCGGCGCCCGACGTGTGGAGCGAGGAGGAGTTCTTCGCGGGCGGCGACGGCATCATGCACGTCGCCGACTTCCTGCGGGCGTGGGCCGAGCGCGACAACGCGCCCGCCGACCCCACCAGCCGCGACGCGCAGCGGAGCGCCGAGGAGCGCATGCTGCGCTACGCGCAGGAACGCGGCATCCGCTACGTGTGGGAGAGCTTCCGCGAGGAGCGGGCGGAGAAGACCGCCCGGCCGTCGCGCGTGCTGGTCTACGAGCTGAACCGGGTGGTGCAGGTCTACACCCAGGTGTGGCGCCTCCTCTTCCAGCCGCGCGCCGCCATCGTGGTGACGGGCGACCTGGCCGACGGCGGGGCCGCCACCGCGCGCAGCGACTACAGCGAGTACCTGGAGGAGACGCTCAACAAGCGCTACGACCTGGGGCGCGTGGGACGCTACAAGATCAACCAGCGCCTGGGCGACGCCTTCCGCGGGCTGGGCTTCGCCGTTCCCCCCGCGGGGATGACGGCGCTCACCGCGCAGGACGTGCTGGCCATCCTGCACAACCTGGTGGAGCTGCACGAGGGGCGCGGCTACACCGACGACATCGACCACCTGGGCAACCGCCGGGTGCGCTCCGTCGGCGAGCTGATCGCCAACCAGTTCTCCGTCGGCCTGAGCCGCATGGCGCGGCTGGTGCGCGAGCGCATGTCGATCGTGTCGGACCCCGACAAGATCAACATCGACGACCTGGTGAACGCGCGGACGGTCTCCGCGGTGATCCAGCAGTTCTTCGGCTCGTCGCAGCTCAGCCAGTTCATGGACCAGACCAACCCCCTGGCCGAGATGACGCACAAGCGGCGTCTCTCCGCGCTGGGGCCGGGCGGCCTGACCCGCGAGCGCGCCGGCTTCGAGGTCCGCGACGTGCACTACTCGCACTACGGGCGCATGTGCCCGATCGAGACGCCGGAAGGGCCCAACATCGGCCTGATCAACTCGCTGACCACGTACTCGCGGATCAACGACCTGGGCTTCATCGAGACGCCGTACCGCAAGGTGGTGCGCGCGGTGGTCAAGTACCCGGCCACGGTCAAGCTGGACGACGCGGTGCGGCTGGTGCTGGGCGAGCGCGGCAAGGTGTTCGCCAAGAAGGGCGAGGAGGTCGACGAGGCCCGCGGCCGCGAGGTGTTCCGCGCCATGATCGTGGGCGCCGAGCTGGCCGAGGACGTGCTGGACTGGACGCCCCTCTTCCCGCGCATGCTGGCGGGCGAGATCCCGCAGAGCGAGTGGGACGCCGCCTTCGCCACGCTGCAGGTGCTGGCGCGGCGCGGCGAGCGCATCACCGACGACCTGGCCGACCGCATCGCGGCGCAGCCGGTGAACGTGGTGCGCGTGGTGAGCCGGCGCGCGGGCGCGGCGGCGCGCGGCGTGGCCCCCGAGGCCATCCGCAACCCGGCCTCGCTCCCGGTGCGCGTGTTCGCGCCCAAGAGCTCGGCGGTCCTGGGGGTGCCGGGGATGGTGCTCACGCAGGAGGTGGTCGACGCCATCTTCGCCCGGCAGATGGAGGGGCTGGTCGAGGTGGATGCCGGCGACACCCCCGACGAGGTGGCGCTCGACTTCGTGACCGGGGTGGCCGCGCTCTCGCCCGAGGGCGACGTGGGCCGCGTGCCGGTGGGCACGCGCCCCCCGGTGGTGCACGTGACCCCGGTGGTCACCCGCATCACTGCCTGGCTCTCCGCCAACGAGGAGGAGAACGCCCGCATCGCGCAGGCGAACGCCCCCCTGGGCGGCGACAACTCGTTCGCTAGCGAGTTCATCCTCTGCCGCGAGCGGGGCGACTTCCCGCTGCTGCGGCCCGACGAGATCGACTTCATGGACGTGGCGCCCGACCAGCTCGTCTCGGTCGCGGCCGCGCTCATCCCCTTCCTGGAGCACGACGACGCCAACCGGGCGCTGATGGGCTCCAACATGCAGCGCCAGGCGGTGCCGCTGCTCTTCCCCGACGCGCCGGTGGTGGGCACGGGGCTGGAGCAGGTGATCGCGATCGACAGTGGCGCGGTGGTGGTGGCGCGCCGCGGCGGGTCGATCAAGGAGGTCACCGCCGACTTCATCGTGGTGGACGCGGGCGCCGGCGGCGACGCCGCGGGCGGCGACGAGCCGCTGCGGCGGCTGGCGCAGTTCGACCGCTACCGGATGAAGAAGTACTGGCGCACCAACCAGGACACCGCGCTCAACCAGCGCCCGCTGGTGCACGTGGGGCAGCTGGTGAAGAAGGGCGACGTGCTGGCCGACGGCGCTTCGACAGACGGCGGCGAGCTCGCCCTGGGGCGGAACCTGCTGGTGGCGTTCATGCCCTGGTACGGCAACAACTTCGAGGACGCCATCGTCCTCTCCGAGCGGCTGGTGCGCGACGACGTGTACACGTCGATCCACATCCAGGAGCTGGAGCTCCAGGTGCGCGACACCAAGCGCGGCATGGAGGAGATCACCCGCGAGATCCCGAACGTCGCCGAGGAGAGCCTGGTCGACCTCGACGAGCGCGGCGTGGTGCGCATCGGCGCGCGGGTGAAGGCGGGCGACATCCTGGTCGGCAAGATCACGCCCAAGGGCGAGACGGAGCTGTCGCCGGAGGAGAAGCTGCTGACGGCGATCTTCGGCGAGAAGGCCAAGGACGTGAAGGACAGCTCGCTCAAGGTGCCGCCGGGCGTCGAGGGCACCGTGATCGACGTGAAGATCTTCAGCCGCCGCATCGACGACCCGATCCTGGAGAAGGAGCGGGGGCAGAAGATCGGTGAGCTGCGCACCTTCGAGCGCAACGAGATCCTGCGCATCTCCGAGGCGCGCGACGAAGAGGTGCGGGAGCTGATCCGCGGCAAGGAGGCCGCCCTCTTCCTCAAGAAGGGGACGGTGGAGCCCTACTTCAACGAGGGCACCGAGCTCACGCCCGAGGTGGTGGACGCGCTGGACCTGGGCGAGGTGGACCTCACCACGCTCAAGGTGACGGACCGCCCCACCAACGAGCAGCTCCGCCGGCTGATCGACGAGAGCAAGCGGCGCATCGAGAAGGTGCGGCAGAAGACCGAGAACCAGATCGACAAGGTCTTCCAGCCCGACGAGCTGCCCCCGGGCGTCGTGCAGCTGGTGAAGGTGTACCTGGCCGAGAAGCGGAAGATCTCCGTCGGCGACAAGATGGCCGGGCGCCACGGGAACAAGGGGATCATCGCCCGCATCGTGCCGGACGAGGACATGCCGTTCCTCCCGGACGGCACGCCGGTGGACGTCTGCCTCAACCCGCTGGGCGTGCCCAGCCGGATGAACGTGGGGCAGATCCTGGAGACCCACCTGGGGTGGGCCGGCCGGGTGCTGGGCTTCGAGGCCAAGACCCCGGTGTTCCAGGGCGCCAGCGAGGACGAGATCGGCGTGCTGATCCGCATGGCGGGGGTGACCTGGGCGGCCAAGGCGCTGGGCGTCTCGGCCGAGCCGCCGGTGTTCGACGTGGAAGACGCGCGGGCCATCTCGCACGCCGCCCACGCGCTGGAGGAGCAGGGCGAGCCCGAGCCGCGCCCCGAGGTGGGGATCGGCCGCCCGATCGACCGGCTCCTGGCCGACGGCGTTCCCGCCGGGGTGCGGGAGAAGCTGAAGCCGCTGGGCGCCTACCTGGTGGCGGCGGCCAAGGAGCTGGCTGAGCGCAAGGAAGGCGACTTCGAGGTGCTCTTCCCGGCGGCCGCGGCGCTGTCGAAGGCCAGGGGGAAGGTGAAGGCGGGCGAGAACCCGGTGAACGCCGCGCTGGAGGAGCACATGCTAGCGGCGGGGCTCACCCCGGGCGGCAAGGTGTGGATGCGCGACGGGCGCAGCGGGAACACCTTCGAGAGCCCGGTGACGATCGGCGCCATCTACATGCTGAAGCTGAGCCACCTGGTGGACGACAAGATCCACGCGCGCTCCATCGGCCCGTACTCGCTGGTGACCCAGCAGCCGCTGGCGGGCAAGGCGCAGTTCGGCGGGCAGCGCTTCGGCGAGATGGAGGTGTGGGCGCTGGAGGCGTACGGCGCCGCGCACACCCTGCAGGAGATCCTGACGGTGAAGAGCGACGACGTGAACGGCCGCAGCCGCGTGTACGAGGCGATCGTGAAGGGCGAGAACCTTCCGGAGCCCGGGCTGCCCGAGAGCTTCAACGTGCTCGTCAAGGAGCTGCAGGCGCTGGGGATTTCCGTCACGCTCGGGAGCTAGAA
>DASYJZ010000118.1:0-2815 GCA_035995965.1 Longimicrobium sp.
CCGCGCGCCACCTCGTCGAAAACCACCTGTTGCGCGGCAGCCAGCCGCTCCGGCGGCAGCACCCGGCTCGCCTGCGGCGGCACGTCGCGCGAGCGGATCGCCGGGACCGCGCGGAACACCGAGCGCAGCCGCGGCGACACCGCGAACGGGTACGCCAGCGCCAGCGCGAAGCACGCGAGCACTCCCCAGGCGACCACCCGCCTCCGGAACGACACCCGCGCCGGAAGGGCATCCTCGTCCGGCGGCGCGTCCTCGTCCACCGGTGCCAGCTCTCGCAGATCCGCCACCCGTCCCCCCGCCGCGTGCGTCGACGAACCTCCCGGGCCCCGACGAATGGCAGAGTCCGGGCCGCGGCGGCGAATCCGTCAAATGGTCAGGCAGTTTCCCTTGCACACAGTCTTCAGCCGGATTCGAGATCAAGCGTTCGAGCGGATGCACAGCTTGCCGTGGGATCGGTATGACGAAAAGACGCGGAAACGCGGGAGAGTCCCCCCGCGCCTCCGCGTCTCCGAGCGAAGCGAGCCCCTACCGCGACGGCGGCGGCGGCGCGTTTCCGCAGATGCGGAACGACGTTGCCGGCACGTCGGGCCGGTGCGGGCTCCCGGGCTCGATGCGCAGCAGTGCCGCGTCCCGATAGAACAGGTCGCGCAGCACGCAGAAGTCGTCGCGCTTCGCGAGCAGGACCGGCTGCAGGTAGAGCGCGGAGAGGCCGGGGATGCCGTCGAGCACCACGTAGTGCGCGCCGATCTCCCGCGCGGCCGCGTAGAACGTGTCGGGGGAGGGGCTGAGCGGATAGGTGCGGCCGCGGTATCCCGAGTAGATGAAGAAGATCGACGCCTTGCGCGACAGCACCGTCGACCCCGCCGGGAGCGCTCCGCGCGACTTCTTCGCCAGCGCGAAGAGGTCGTGGAACTCCGGCGACATGCACGGGAAGGTCTCGCCGCCGCGGAACTGGCCGCTGCAGTCCAACCCCGCCCGGGCCACGCGCTTGATCCCCGGAAGCGCGATCATCAGCAGCACGGCGCCGGCGGCGAGCGGCACCACGCGCGGAGCCGCCCGCCAGCGGAGCAGCCGCGCCCCGTCGCGCAGCGCCTCGGCCGCGTACATCAGCAGGAGCGGGAGGAGGGGGAGGACGAAGCGCTCGCCGGACCAGGTGGCGGGCCAGAGCAGGAGCAGCCCCACCATCGGCGGCGTCCAGACCTCGGCCAGTCCCGGGCGCTTGAGCCGCCGCGCCCAGCCGATCACGGCCAGGACCACCACGGGCACGCTCAGCCACCAGCGCCCGTCGCCGTACCACGAGAGCAGCACGGGGATGTGCATGTTCGCGTAGCGCGTGGCGTTGAGCAGCAGGCGGCCGAAGATCTCCCCCGCGTCGGCCGTTCCCAGCCGGGGCTGGTAGGGATCCACCGCCCAGAGGTAGCCCAGGTAGCCGGGGCCGCCGTTCACCTTCCCCCAGAGCCACCAGAGGAACGCCAGGGGGAAGAAGACGCCCGCGAGCACCCCCAGGTCGCGCCAGCGGCGCCGCAGCGCGAGCCAGACCAGCGCGGCCACCACCAGCGGCAGCCCGGCGGAGCGGGTGAAGTTGCCGAGCACCGCCCCCGCCACCAGCACCCCCAGCCAGAGCCCGTGCCTGGGCTCGCCCTCGTGCAGCTCCCGCTCGCGCGTGCCGGCCAGGTGGGTGGAGGCCCAGAGCGCGAGCATGGTGAAGGCCCACGCCGGCACGTCGGAGAGCTCCCAGTGGCTCAGGTCCACCACGCCCGGGCTCACTGCCAGCAGCACGCCCACCGCCAGCGCGATCCCGGCGGTGGTGGCCCGGCGCAGCCAGAGGTACGAGAGCGCCACGGCGGCGACCGAGAAGGCGAGCACCGCGAACTTCATCGCGACCAGCCCCCGCAGCCCCACGATCCAGAGCACCGCGATGATCGCCGGCCACACCGGCGGATACTGGGTGTGCGCGGGGAGCGCGGGGTCCCAGAGGCTCACATAGCTGTGCCGCTCCACCAGCGAGCGCGCGAGCGAAAGGTACGCCGCGTTGTCACCGCCCACGTGCGGCGACGGGTTGAAGGCGATGAGCGCCAGCAGCAGGTGCAGCGCGGCGATCGCCAGCGCCACCCGGCCGGTGCGCGCGTGCATGCACCGCTCGAGGAGCGAGCGCCGCGCGGGAGCGGGCGGGGGCGGCGGTGGTGCGGCGGCCTTGCGGGCGTTCCGCTTTCGGCCGCTGCCAGACGTTTCGGCCACTGGTTCCGGACTGGAAGATGGAACGGGGGTGGGATGGTGCAGGAAAGTAACGAGCGCCGTCCCATCCGGGGAGGGCACAGTGGCTGAAAATGTCTCAGATAGAGAAACCAGACGGATGCGAGGACCGCACCGCCGTTCTCCGGTCCCTCGGCCTCACCCCCCGCCCTTACCGGCGGCGCGGGACCGTCAGACGTTCGGCGACCACGAAGCCGTGGTCCGCTCGGCCCTTCACCCGAATCGAGTCGCCGCGCGCGAGCGACGCGAGGTCGACGGGATCGCCGTCCGGCGTCACCGTCTCCGTGCCCAGGCCGACGACCACGCGCAGGTCGGGGAGCGAGGCGTCGTCGGGGCGGAAGAGGATGGCGTCGTGCTCGTCGGTGAGCGCGAGGATGGCGCCGTGCGCGTCGACCTCGGCGGGGAGGGCGCCGTCGTTCGCCATGCGGACGCCGTTCACCAGCAGCAGGTCGACGCCGGTGAGCTCCACGGCGCGGGGGAAGGCCCGGCCGCTGCGCGCGTCGGTGCGCAGGCCGTGCAGCACCACGGCGGCGCCGGCGGGCGCGTTGTCGAGCGCGAGCGT
>DASYJZ010000119.1:0-1829 GCA_035995965.1 Longimicrobium sp.
ACACCCTCAACGATCTGGAGGCGCGACTGGGCGAGCGTTGCTGCGTGCTCGCCGACCAGCCCGATGTCCTGAGCTCGGCCACCAACTTCCACTGGTGGCCGAGCTCATGATTCCAGAACTATCCACTGTAATTTGGTATCACGCAACGACGTAGCCACGCCGATACGCCGAGATGCAGGTATCGGTCGCAAGGTGAGACCTTCGAGGTGAGATCGGCCGGCGATGGAAGCTGTGGCTACGGCGAAGGGGGCTCCACGCGGGAGCCTCCTTCGTCGTTGTGGCCGCGGATCAACGGCCGGATCAATCACGGGTGTTGAAGAAGCCGTGCAGGGCAGCTTCTCGTCAGGGCGCGCCAGGATCATTCACACGGGCCGACACCGTGCGGGCGGACCTGCGGATCAGCGACATCCCGTGTGGCGCGCCGCCCTCGATCATCGGCGGAATGCTGCCGCGGGTCAGCAGGAAGGCGGAGGTGAGGTTGAGCGTCATCATCGCCTCCCAAACGCCGAGCGAGGTGTCCGCCCCCTTCGCGCCGCCCACCCAGCCGCCCATCAGGTGCGCTACCGCGTCCAGCCGGCTGCCCCACTGCACCGTCTGGGTGATGGCCGAGGCCGCGCCGCGCTCGCTGGTGAGATCCAGCAGGCAGGTGGAGACGCGCCCCGGGTGCACGGCCTTCAGCGCGTCGAGGGCGTCCTTCGCGTCGGTGTGCTGGAGGGCGACGGACACGCGCCAGCCGGCCTCCAGGAAGGCGCGGGTGACGGCGCGCCCCAGGTTGCCGCGCCGCCGGAGATGAAGGCGACGGGGCCGCCCCCGCCTCAGCGTCGTTCCTGGCCATGCAGCCGCCCCGTCTTCGCGGTGAGGTCTCGCAGCCGCGCGGCGTGCGCGGGCGTCAGGTCGCCTTCGCGGAAGCGCCAGAGCCAGTTGTCCACGATCGATCCGGGTGTGTTCATCCGCGCAGCGCTTCCCAGGCCGAGCACGTCCTGCAGGGGGATGACGGCGAGGTCGGCGTTGGATTCCAGCACCACGCGGATCATCCCCCAAGCAACGTCGTCTGTTCCAGGTCCCGTCAGCTCCGCCAGCTCGGCCTTCGTCTCGGCCGACGCCTCGTCGCGGTACCAGCCGAGCGCGGTGTTGTTGTCGTGCGTGCCGGTGTAGGCGACGCTGTCGGAGGAATACCGCTCCGGCCGGTGCGGGTTCTCCGCGTCGTCGGCGTCGCTGCCGAAGGCGAACTGGAGGACGCGCATTCCGGGGAAGCCGAGCTCGTCGCGCAGCCGCTCCACCTCGGGGGTGATGATCCCCAGGTCCTCGGCGATCAGCGGGAGCGGGCCGAGCTCGCGCTCCACCGCGTCGAAGAGCTTCGCGCCGGGGCCGGGGAGCCAGTGGCCGTGCAGCGCCGTCTCCTCCGCCGCCGGAACCTCCCAGTAGCTCTCGAAGCCGCGGAAGTGGTCGATGCGCGCCACGTCCACCATCTCCAGCGTGCGCCGGAAGCGGTCGACCCACCAGCGGTAGCCGTCCCGCTCCAGCACGTCCCAGCGGTAGAGCGGGTTCCCCCAGCGCTGCCCCGTCTCGCTGAAGTAGTCCGGCGGCACGCCGCTGACGACCGTGGGGTTCCCAGCCTCGTCCAGCTCGAAGATCTCCGGGTGCGCCCAGACGTCGGCGCTGTCGTGGGCCACGAAGATCGGGATGTCGCCGACGACGCGGATGCCGCGCGAGTTGGCGTAGCCGCGCAGCGCCCCCCACTGCCGGTCGAAGACGAACTGCTCGAACTCCCGGAACTCGATCTCTCCCGCGAGCATGCGTGCCGCGCGCCCGATGGCCTCGGGCTCTCG
>DASYJZ010000120.1:0-2818 GCA_035995965.1 Longimicrobium sp.
GTCAAAAGCAGTTCTCTCGGTTCCTCCGCGTCTCTGTGTGAAACGGCAGTTGTCTTCAGCGGACTACCTCGAAGCGATCGATCTCGTCCAGCGGCACCTCCAGCCGGTCACCGGTGACGGGGTGGCGCGCGGTGAGCACCTCCTCGCCGAAGTCCGTCCGCAGCCGCTCGGGGAGGATCACCAGCTCGCTCCCGCGCCGCACCAGCTGGATCCGGCTGCGCTCGACGATCGCCCGCTCCAGCCGATCGTAGTCTCGCGGGCTCCAGTTCACGGCCGCACGGTGTCGGCGGGGACGGCGGGCGGCTCGGTCACCGGCGGCGGGGCCGCGGGCGGCACACGCGGGGGCGGGGGCGGAGGTGCGGGGGGCGCGACCGGCGGCTGGGCGAGCGGAGCGGGCGCGGGCGCGGCGCGGCGGCCGATCCCCTCGGGGCGCACGGAGAGGTAGTAGTCCTTGATGAACAGCGAGTCGATGCGGATGAAGTCGCTGTCCGGCAGGTCGCCGAACTTCACCCCGGGGCGGGGGCGTGGGATCACCACCCCCAGCGTGTCCATCCACACGTCGAACTCGGCGCGCGAGATCTTCTGCACGTAGCCGGTCACGTCCACGCCGCCGCCGTTGAAGACGCCGCGCAGCTGCCCCTCCGCCGGGGTGGGCTCGAAGCGCACCAGGATGCGCCGGCCCTGCGGGGTGCGCACGTACACGGCGCTGCGCCGCACGCCGCTCTCGGCCGTGCCCGTGAGGTGCACCAGGCGCCCCAGCTCGCGGTCGGTGAGCTCGCCCACCCGCTCGAAGGGCTCGATCACCACCGGCAGCACCGGCGCCCGGTCCGCCCCGAAGTTCGCCGCCGCGCCCACCCCCGGGCCGCGCGGGTGCTCCGTCGGGTCGCCGAAGAGCATCGCCGCCACCATCGCGACGGCGCCGACCCCCACGATGCACAGGGTCCAGAGCCAGACCCGCTGGTTGCGACCTCGCGTCAGCCGAATGTCCATGAACGGCAGGGTACAGGGGACCAGTGTACAGGGGACGGCAAGACGACTTCGTAGAGGTCCGGGCCGGGGCGCCGTTGGGCCGGCTGTCCCCTGTTCCCCGTCCCCTGTCACCTCTCTGTTCGCAAGCGGCGTTCCCCGTTCGCTTTCCGCCGTGGCGCGCTTGCCCGGGGGCGCGCGGGCCGGTTATCATGTTCCCCCGCGCCAGTCGGCGCAACGCCTGAGTCCCCCACGTTCACTCCGGAGGAGACGTGCCCCGACCGGCACCCGAGTCGCGGCGGTCGTCGCTGACGCCCTTTTACGTGATCCTCGGCCTGGTGGCCCTGGCCGCCGTCGCACTGATCGCCACCAAGCTCAAGCCGGCGTCGAAGGAAGGCGCGAACCAGGGCGTGGCGGTGTCGCTCACCCCCGACCAGCTCCAGCGCGTCCACGGGATCTCGCTGGGGCGCGCCGACGCGCCGATCACGATCTACGAGTTCGCCGACTTCCAGTGCCCGCACTGCGCCCAGTTCGCCGCCTTCATCGAGCCGCTGATCCGGCAGAACCTGGTGGAGACGGGGAAGGCGCGGTACGTGTTCTACGAGTTCCCGCTCGGCTTCAAGTGGAGCTTCCTCTCGGCGCGCGCGGGACGCTGCGCCAACCAGCAGGGGAAGTTCTGGGAGATGCACGGGATGATCTTCGGCCGGCAGCGGCAGTGGTCGTTCGATCCCGACGCGGCCGCGCAGTTCGTGGAGTACGCGCGCACCATCCCGGGGATGGACGCCGGCAAGTTCGAACAGTGCGTGCGCTCCGACCAGTTCCAGAAGGAGGTCTCGGAGAGCGCGCAGCTCGGCCAGTCGCTGGGGGTGCAGGGCACGCCGACGCTCTTCGTGAACGGCCGCAGGATCGATCCCCTCCCCGAGTCGTACAGCGAGCTCGAGGCGCAGGTGCGCCGCATCGCCCCCGACGCCTTCGCCGGCGCCCCGGCGGCGCCCGCGGCCGCGCCGGCCGTCCCCGGCGACACCGCCGGCAAGGTCACCGGCCAGAGCACGCAGCAGTGAGCATGGCCCAGGGCCACGCCGGCGTGGACGCGGTGGAGGAGGCGTACGCGCCGCCGCCCCTCAGCCGCATGGCGATCGCCGTGCTGGCGCTGATCGGGGTGTTCGACGCCGCGTACCTGAGCATGTACAAGCTCGGGATCATCGGCGGGCTCACCTGCCGGGCGGGGAGCTGCGAGCAGGTGCAGAACTCGCCGCAGTCGGCGCTGTTCGGCATCCCGGTGTCGGTGCTGGGGCTGGGGGCGTACGTGGCGCTGCTGGCGCTGGCGCTGGTGGGAGTGCAGCCGCGCTTCGTGCGCGACCGGCGGATCGCGCTGGCGATCGCGGCGATCTCGGGCGTCGGCGTCGCCTTCTCCGCGTACCTGACGTACGTGGAGGCGCGGGTGATCTACATGTGGTGCCAGTACTGCGTGATCTCGGCGGTCCTGGTCACGCTGATCTTCCTGCTGTCGCTTCCGGGGCTGCGGCGCGCCCGGGCGGCCGCCTCGTGAACGGAGCGGAGGAGCCGATGTCGGAAGCGGGCGAGGCGGGCGCGACGGTGGCGGTGCGGCTGGTGTTCGCGGACCAGGGGACCTTCCACGCCGAGACGGTGCGCGTCCCCGCCGCGGTGCTGGGCGAGTACGACCGGCTGATCGACCTCCTGCGCGAGGAGGAGAGCGTGACGCGCGAGATCTACGTGGACCTGGACCGACTGGTGAGCGCCTGCGTGGTGAACGACGGGGACGCCGCTTAGACCAATCCTCCATTCAGCAACTGCCGTTTCACGCAGAGACGCGGAGGAACCGAGAGAACTG
>DASYJZ010000121.1:0-2657 GCA_035995965.1 Longimicrobium sp.
TCAGCGCCAGGTGCGGCTCCCACCCCTCCGGCCGCGGCCCGCCCACGATCAGCCCGTTCATCCACGCGCCGGCGCGCTTGCTCTCGCGCGGGTGCCAGTCGGTGTAGAAGCTGCCGACGAGGCTCCCCTCCTCGTCGCGCATCTCCCACACGTGCACCTCGGGGTGCCACACCTCCTCCGCCGGCACCCCGCGCACGGTGATGCCGAAGAGGCGGCGGGCGGTCTCGAACATCCCCTCCAGCACCCGATCCAGCGGGAAGTACGGGCGCAGCGCCTCGGCGTCCAGGTCGTAGCGGGCCAGGCGCATGCGCTCGATGGCGAAGGCCAGGTCCCACGGCTCCAGCCGCTCCATCCCCAGCGCTTCGCGGGCGAAGGCCTCGAGCTGCGCCTGCTCGCGCTCCCAGTGCGGACGCGTGCGCGCCTCCAGGTCGGCCTCGAAGGCGATGGCGCGCGCGCCGCTCCTGGCCATCGACTCCTCGAGCTGGAAGTCGGCCCAGTCGGCGTAGCCCAGCAGCCGCGCCAGCTCGCGGCGCAGCTCCAGCACCCGACGGATGATGGGGCGGTTGTCGTGCGGCGCCGCGGAGCCGCGGCTCATGAAGGCGCGGTGCATGGCCTCGCGCAGGTCGCGCCGCTCCGCGTACTGCATGAACGGCTGCCACGAGGTCTGGTGCAGCGTGAAGCGCCACCCCGTCACCCCGCGCGCCTCGGCCGCCGCGCGCGCCTGCGCCCGGGCTGACTCGGGGAGCCCCGCCAGGTCGGCCTCGTCGGTCAGCACCAGGTCCCACGCGTTGGTGGCGTCGAGCACGTGGTTGGAGAAGTCGGTGAGGAGCCTGGAGAGCTCGATCTTGATCTCCTCCACCCGCGCCTTGCGCGCCGCGGGGAGGTCGGCGCCGGCGCGGCGGAAGGAGCGCAGCGTCTTCTCCACGTGCCGCGCGCGCAACCCGCCGAGCGCCTTCGCCTCGTCGGTCTCCGCGAAGTCGCGCATCGCCCGCCAGAGCCGCGGATCCAGCGGGAGCCGCGCGTAGAAGGCGGTGTACTCGGGGAGCACCTCTTCGTACGCGGCGCGCAGCTCGGGCGAGCTCATCACCGAGGTCAGGTGCGACACGGGGCGGATGACGCGCGCCAGCCGCTCGCCGATCTCCTCCAGCCGCTCGACGGTGTTCGCGTAGGTGCGCTCCCCCGGGAACGCCACCAGCTCCTCCACCTCCCGCTCCGCTTCGGCCAGTGCGTGCCGGATCGCGGGCACCACGTGCGCGGGCGTGATGCGCCCGAAGGGGATGGGGAGCTCCCGGGAAAGGAGCGGGTTGGTCTCGATCAGCTCGTCCGTGACGACCGTCACCGTACTGGCCCTTTTCTTTTCGTGTCGGATTGCGCGTGCGCGCGCGGAAGTGGACTGGAACCCCGGTCCCCCGCGAACGGTCCCCGGAAGGCGTCTGGAAGCCCCGTGCCACGCGCCGAGCGCGGGGCTTGCGTCGCCCCGGGGAACGGAGTGATTTCACCCGGAGGACGGAGGAAACGGTGGAACGACGCGCGGTTCTCCGCTTCCCCGGGTCCCGCTGCGCGAGCTCCTCCGTTCCTGGCCGATCTTCCGCCTCTGCGGGCGAGCGGATAGGATCACCGGCCGGGCGGCGGGCGTCAACCTCGGGACCCGGCGTGCGTGTCACAAACCCGCGCCACACCACGTTCTCCACCTGCCGGACGGGAACGGCGCCGCGCCGGGTGCGCGCGTCTTCCGGCCGCAGCGGACCCCCGGACGCGATGGCCCATCGCCCGTGCATTCGACTCCAGCATCCAGCGTGCGGCCGGCCGCCGCTCCGTCGGTGAGCCGCGGCCCCGCCGCGGACTACGACGCGCTCTTCCGCCGCCTGTATCCGTCGCTCTTCCGCTACCTGCACCGGCTGACGGGCGAGAGCGACGCGGCCGACGACATCGCGCAGGAGAGCTTCGTGCGGCTGCTGGGGCGCGACCTGCCGGAAGACGAGGCGCGGCTCTGGCTCTTCACCGTGGCCACCAACCTCTTCCGCGACGGCGCCCGCACCCGCAAGCGGCGCGAGCGGCTGCTGGCGGTGCGCCCCTGGACCCCCACCGCGCTGCCGCGCCCCGACGAGGCGGCGGAGCGCGCCGCCACGGTGAAGGCGGTGCGCGTGGCGCTGGACACGCTGGCCGAGCGGGACCGGCAGATGCTGCTGATGCGCGAGGAAGGCTTCCGCTACGACGAGATCGCGAAGGTCGCGGGCGTGGCCCCCGGTTCGGTAGGCACGCTCCTGGCCCGGGCCGCGAGGCGGTTCGTGGCCGCATGGGACAACGGAGGGAACGACGGTGAACAGGCACTTGGGTGAGGGCACCCTGCAGGCGCTGCTGGACGGCGGCCTGCCGCCCGGCGAGCGCCCCGCCGCCGAGGCGCACCTGGCCGCTTGCGGCGAGTGCGCGGCGGCCGCGCGCGAGCTCCGCGCGCTGAACGAGCGGGCGGCCGCGCTCCTGGCCCGCGGCGACGTGCCCGCGCCGGTGGCGCAGGCGCAGATGTCGCTGCGCGCCAGACGCGCCCGCCAGACGCGGCACTGGGGCGACGCCCGCCGGGCGCTGCTGCGCGCCGCCGTGCTGGTGCTGGGGCTCGCCGGGGTGGCCGCCGCCGCCGTCCCCGGCTCGCCGGTGCGCGC
>DASYJZ010000122.1:0-3462 GCA_035995965.1 Longimicrobium sp.
GGGGTTGTAGGACCGCCTGTGCGAACTGGGCGAGAACGCCACGGACGAGGCGATCGCCGGCTGCGTAGCCGACTCGCGGCTACGGCCGTTCTGCCGCTGCGTAATGTCCTCACCCGCGCTCTTTACGCTCTTCCGCGACCCGCCGCACCTAGCCGCGTTCGAGCCGCGCGAGGTAGAGACGCTCGCCGCCATCGCCGACGTGCGGCCGCACCCAGAGCTGATGCTCACCGCGAGCGACGGCCCGTTCATGCGCGTGCTGCGCCACCTGGGCCAACCCGGCGAAAGCTCGCCCGACCGCATCTTCTTCGAGGACTTGGTCAAGCTGGTGGCGTTGCGTTCGGCTTACCCCGCGCTACTCGGCGCGCTCCCCGCACTAGCCCAGCCGACCGAGGGGTGGGCCGCGGGCGCTCGGGCGCTGGAGCTGGCGCTGCAGAGCGGGAAGGAGCAGGGACTCAAGGGAGGCTGGCACGCGCTCTTCGAGGAGGTGCGCGAACTGGACGACGCGGCCGCGCTGGACACGGGCGCCACCGCGTTGCTGCTGCAGCCCCCGCGCCTCTCCGAGATTCTGCCGCAGGAGGTGGTCGCGTTCAGCAAGGTGGCGCCAGACCTTCCCGACGCGGCCTCGCTCCTGTCCAGCACCCTGTACCCAGGGTTATCCACCGCATCGGAAGGAGAGAAGTGGCGGCGGTTGGCACAGTACACCTTCGATCATGTGCCCGGCGAGCTGCGGGAGGAGATCCGTGCCCGGCTGGAGCTGCGGCGGTGGGCAGCCGAACGGTGCGTGGGTTTGCGCAGCTTCGCCAAGTTGAACGCGCTGGAGCGGCAGTGGCCCGAGCTGGCTCGGATGCTCCGCACTGACCGCGCCACTCTCAAGGCGCTGGAGGGTGAGGCGCTACGTCCCGACAGCATCGCGCCCGAGCACCAGGCGGTTTGGCAGCGCTACGCGCGCGACGAGCGCCTGCGGCGCTTCCTGGTGCTGCGGCCGCTGGTAACCGACATCGCCCCCGCCGAGGTGCAGCAGTACTTCACCATCTCGCAGTCCATCGCCCCTGCGGGCGACTTGGGCGGCCCCGGCCCGACCGAGGCCGCCGCGCCGCTGCCGGGGGCGGGCGCGCCAGCGCGCATTGACTACGTGGACCTGGAGCTCACCCTCGCGCTGGTGGGCCCCGACGGGTCGGACCTCCCCCCCGCCCAGAGTGGCAGCGGCGAACTTCGCACCGCCCGCATCACGGTCTCGCTGCAGGAGGCGGAACGCCCCGGCACTTTCTTCACCCACACCGCAGACGTGCCGTGGAACGAGTTGGGCCATGCGGCGTCCGCCCTTCGGCCCGACGCCTCCGGGGCGCCGGTGGCGCAGGCACTGCTCACCCGCGGAGTGTTGCAGCGCAACACTCCGCGGAGCGCCGAGGCCGAACTGCGTAGGGTGGGCACGCGGATGTGGCGCTGGGTGTTCGCCGGCGAGGTGGGCACCTGCATGCGCGAGCTGCACGAGCGCGGAGCCCCGTACCGCCTGCTCCTGCGCATCCCCCCCGCGCTGGCGGGGCTCCCCTGGGAAACGCTGTACTTGGAGCAGGACCGTATGTTCCTGGCGCTGACGCAGCGCTACTCCGTGGTGCGGTACACGGGCCCGTCTCCCTTTGCGAGGGCCGAGATAGCGACCCCGTTGCGGATCTTGGTGCTCCTGTCCAACCCCCCCGACACCCCGCCGCTGAATTTGGACGGCGAGCTGGCGACGCTGCGCGAGGCGCTAGGCCCCATGCTGGGCGAGGAGCGCGTCTCACTGTCGGTGCTGCGGGGCAAGCAGGCCACCATCGACGGGCTGCAGTGGGCGCTGCGCGCCTTCCGGCCGCATGTGTTCCACTTCACTGGGCACGGAGTGTTCGATCGGATCGAGCACGAGGGTGCGCTGGTGCTGCACGACGACCAGGACGGTAGGACCCGCTTGGTGCCGGCGGTGGACATCGCCACCCTGCTGCGCGACGCACGGATCTCGCTGGCGTGCCTGAATGCCTGCGACACGGGCACGGCGGCCGAGAACGACGCCGTCACGGGAGTGGCGGGGAGCTTGGTGCACGCCGGGGTGCCCGCCGTGGTCGCAACCGTGCGCGCGATCACCGACGACGCAGGGCTGCTGTTCACCCGCGAGCTGTACCGCGGCTTCGCCGAGGGTTATCCGCTAGAGGTGGCGCTGGCCGAGGCGCGCAAACGGCTGAGCGTGGAACGAATGGACTGGTCGGCCTACGCGCTGTTCGCCAGCACACCGAACCTAGACGCGCTTACGTTTCCCCGGGACGAGATGCTGCGCAAGGCATAGGCTGGGGTGACCGCGCACGCCCCGGTCCGAGCTGAGCGCCGAACGGAGCTGACGCCGCTTCATCATTCCACCCGTCACCCCCGGCCCGGTCGCGTTCGGCGCTGGGGTTCCGCCGCCGTTCGACGCCGCGTAGGGAACCAGTTGTTGACGCGCCTCAGGTCGGCGTTCCCTTGGCTGATGTCACGACGGCGCCCGTCTCACGGACGATCCGTCGGCGCAGTCCGCGAAGGCGCCGCGAAGGCGGACTTCGTGCCGTTCCAGCGGCGGGTTTTCAACCCGTCGCAGCGCGCGTTTTGCGCCTCGGTTGATCCACTCCATTCCGCGGACGGGCCCTTGCCGTACCGTCCCGGCGAGTGATCACCGGGACGTGGACCGGCCCACAGCGGCCACGGAGCGACGGCACGAAGCGCTTGTCTTCGTGCCGTCGCCACGTTACGTTTCGGGTGCAACATGGACACAGAGAACACCCAACCGATCGGGTGCACGATGACGAGCGTGGCGGAAGTCGAGGAGCGAACCGGGGCGTCGGCGGAGGTGGCCGCGGTGCTGCGGGAGCGGTTCGGGCTGCCCGCGTTCCGGCCGGGGCAGGAGCGGGTGATCCGCGCGATCCTGGAGCGGGGAGCGGCGCTGGCGGTGTTCCCCACCGGCGGGGGCAAGTCGCTCTGCTACCAGCTCCCCGCGCTCCTGCTGGACGGCCTCACCCTGGTCGTCTCGCCGCTGATCGCGCTGATGAAGGACCAGATCGACGCGCTCCGCGCTCTGGGGATCGATGCCGCGCGGCTCGACAGCTCGCTCCACTTCGAAGAGGCGAAGGCGGTGGAGCGGCGCCTCCTTTCGGGGGAGCTGCGGCTGCTCTACGTCTCGCCTGAGCGCTTCAACAACGAGCGCTTCCTGCAGCTCCTGGGGCGCGTGCACGTGGCGCTCTTCGCGGTCGACGAGGCGCACTGCATCTCGGAGTGGGGGCACAACTTCCGCCCCGACTACCTGAAGCTGGCCGACATCGCCCGCGCGATGGGCGCCGAGCGCGTGCTGGCCCTCACCGCCACCGCCACGCCACAGGTGGTGCGGGACGTCTGCGCCAGCTTCCGCATCCCCCCCGAGTGCGCGGTGGTCACGGGCTTCCATCGCCCCAATCTCTTCCTGTCGGT
>DASYJZ010000123.1:0-1530 GCA_035995965.1 Longimicrobium sp.
CCCTTGCGCCCGCGGCCAATCGCACCGAGCTCGCGCGGCGCGTCGCGGTGGCCTTGGATTGGCGCTCGCCGGGCGGCGCCCATCAAGGCATGAGCGCGCGGGTCGCCTTGCTGCGGTTGCATCGCGGCGGGCTGATCACGCTGCCGCCGCCGCGCAGGGTCAACGCCAATGGGCGCCACCGGCGTTTGCGCCGCCAGGCGGTGTGGGTGCCGCCGGCGCCGGTCACGCAGCGGGTCGATGAGCTCGGGCGGGTGGAGTTGGCGCCGGTGTGCTGCGCCGCGGACTCGCTGCTCTATCACACGCTGTTGGAGCGTTATCATTACCTCGGTTACAGCGCGCTGGCGGGGGCGCAGCTGCGGTATCTCATTCGCGGTCCGCACGGGGTCCTGGGGGTGCTGGGCTTCGGGGCCTGCGCCTGGCGTTTGCAGCCGCGCGATCGCTGGATCGGCTGGGCCGAGACGCCGCGGGAGCGCCCGTTGCATTTGATCCTCAACAACAGCCGCTTCCTCATTCTGCCCATGGTGCGCAGCGCCAATCTCGGCTCGAAAGTCCTCGGCCTGGCCGCGCGCCGCGTCGGGGCGGATTTTGCGGCGCGCTATGGCTACCGGCCCGTGCTGCTGGAGAGTTTCGTGGAAGAGGGGCGTTTCCAGGGGACGGTGTATCGCGCGGCCAACTGGCAGCGGGTCGGCGCGACGCAGGGCCGCGGCAAGGAGGATCGGGAGCATGCGGCCGCGCTGCCGCGCAAAGCGATCTGGCTTTACCCGCTGCGCCGCGATTTCCGCGCGCTGCTCGGCGCCGGGGCGCCGGGGAGGGACGGCTGATGGAGTGGATCGAGCACGAACTGGCCACCGCCGCGCTGGGCGATGAGCGGCTCAACCGCCGGCTCGGCCAGGTGCTGGCGCGCTGCTTTGCGCAGCCCATGGCGAGCCTGAAGGCGGCGATGGGCGGGCTCGCCGAGACCATCGCAGCCTACCGTTTTTTCGATCATGAGCGGCTGGAGCGCGGCCAGGTCGCCGCCCACTGGCTCATCCGCGGCAACCATCCCGCGCGCAAATTGCAGACGCCACCCGGCGCGGTCCGGGCACCCGAAAGCGGCGCGCCGGCCGAGGCCGGCGCGGCCTCGGAGCACCCGGACGGGAGCGCGCATGATTTGCTGGAGACCGTGCAAAAGAGCCCGCTGCGCGGCCGGCGCGCCTTCCAGGTCCAGCGGCGGGTGCAGCACAAAAAGATCAAAGGCAGCAGCAAAAAAGTGCTGCGGCCCGCCCGCCTCGTCACCCTGGAAGTGCGCGCCGCGCAGGTAGAGCTGCGCCCCCCCTGGCGGCGCGGCGGCGCGCGGCCGCCGGTCACCATTTCCGTCGTGCTGGCCGAGGAGACCGACCCGCCCGCGGAGCAGGAGCCGATCCGCTGGATCCTGCTCACCAGCCTGCCGGTGCACGACCTCGCGGGCGCCAGCGAAATCCTCGAGCTCTACCTCGTGCGCTGGGAGATCGAAGTCTTCCACCGCGTGCTCAAAAGCGGCTGCCGGATCGA
>DASYJZ010000124.1:0-12619 GCA_035995965.1 Longimicrobium sp.
CTCGGAAATCAAACTCCACCGCCTGCAGGTTGATGAAGGCGCGGCGCAACTGGTCGGCGTAGTCCGGCTCCTGCTCGTTCCAACTCTCGATCTGGCCGGCCGTCTTGTTGATGATTCGATCGACGTCCGTCTCCGCTTCACCGATCTCCTCCAACCGCTTCACCAGCGCCGCGATCTCCGAGGCCAGCACCTCGCGGCCGACGTTGGCGCGCGACAGCTGCTCGTTCAGCGCGTTGAGCTGTGCATCCAGCGTCTGCACGCGCACGTCCGCCCGGGCGATGCGGGGCGCCAGCTCCTCGATCTGCACGCGCAGCTCGTCGTGGGCGCGCATGCGGGCAGCGTAGGCGCGGCGCAGCTCGTCCATCCGCTCCACGTCGTCGCCGATGGCGCGCACGACGGACAGCAGCTCGGCGAGCGCGGCGGCGGCGGCGTCCACCTCGGAGCGGGCGCGGCCCTTGAGCCAGGGCGCGTCGTCGGTGGCGCGCTCCAGGGCCGCGGTCTGCTGCTGCACCTCGCGCGTGGCGGCTTCCACGGCCTCTGCCGCCATCTCGGCCGCCGCGCGGCGCCGCTCGCGCTCGTGCTCCTCGCGCCTGACGGCGAGCAGGCGGTCGTGCACCGCCTGCAGCTGTACCAGGTCGTGCGCCGCGCGCCACTCCCGCTCCAGCGTCCGCTGGCGGGCCCGCACGGCTTCCATCTGCTCCTCGATCCCGCCCAGGGCCTCGCGAAGCTCTGCCAGCTGCCGGCGCGCCTCGTCGATGCGGCGGCGGCGCTCTTCGCGGCGCGCCGTTTCGCCCAGAAAGCGGACGCGCGCCTCCGACGGGGTGGGGGCAAGGCCGTGCAGCGGGCCCAGGCGCCATCCGCCGCCCGCGTCCACCACGCCCCCGCCCCCGCCGTCGCCGGCCAGTCCCAGCGTCCGCAGCGCCGCGCCGACGTCCCCCTCCGAAAGCTCCGCCGACGCGACCGGCGTCAGCCACCTGCCCGCCGCGTCGCCGTCCGCTCCAGTGCCGTCCCGTGACTCGTCGGGGGGTGCGATCCAGCGGTCGCCGAGGCCGTGCCCGTCCAGCAGCGCACGCACCCGGCCGGTCTCGGCGCGCGGGACGACCAGCGCATCGAGCAACCCGGCGTCCAGCAGCGCTGCCTCCACGTGCGCCGTCAGCGCCGCGTTCGCCGCGAGCGCGCCGGCCAGGTCGCACGTGGCGAAGAGCGGGGCGTGGGGGATGCCGTGCTCACGCAGCAGGCGGCGGGCGGCGGCCTGAGCCGGCGTGCGGTCCGGCTCCACGTCGCGCTCGGACGAGAGCCGCCGCAGCCGCGCATCCACTTCCTCCACCTCCTCCTGCCGCCGCCTCCGCTGGATCCCCAGCTCCTGCGCGTCGCTCCGCAGCGCCTCCTGCGCCTCGTCGTGCACGGGCTGCAGGGGCGCCAGCAGGGCGGTGGGGCGGCGGCCCTGCGGATCGTAGCCCTCCAGCGCGGCGAGCGCCGCGCCGAAGGCCGCGTCGGGGACGGGCAGCTCCACGCACTCCGCCCTCCACCCGCCCAGCGCCGCGGCGGCGGCCCCGCGCGCGGACTCCGCCTCGCGCGACGTCGTGCGGAAGCGGTCGTCCGCATGGCTGTACTCCCTGCGCGCCACGTCGCTGGCCTTGCGCGCCCCGTCCAAGCGGCCGCCCGCCGCCGCGACGGCCTCCAGCGCGCCGAGAACGCGGTCCAGCACCCCGCGCCGCTGCTGCGCTTCGCTGTCGATCACCGAGCGGGCCAGGTCACCCGCGATGACGCCGTCCGCATCGATGCCGAGCGTGCCGAGCGCGTCGCCGGCCAGAGCGGAACGCTGCTCCAGCGAGGGCCAGAACGCCCGCCGCGCGGCCGCCGCGACGGCCTCCAGCTTTTCGCCCAGGCGGCCGCGCTGGCGCGTCCACGACTCCCCGGCCTGGCGCAGCGCCTCCTGCTCGCGGTCCGCCGCGTCCTGCGACTTCCGCCGGTCGGTGCGCAAACCCTCGTACGCAGCGGCGGCGTCTCGCTGCTCCGCCCGGACCTCCTTGAGCCGCGCCTCGATGTCGACTGCCCCGTGAGTACGATGCTGCTCCTGAAACACCGTCAGCCGCCCCTGCTTCTCCGCACGCTCCGAGGCGAGCAGCGCGCGGACCTCCGTCTGCCGCTCGACCTCGGCGTGGGCGGACTCCAGTTGTGCGAGGAGCTTCTCGTGCGCCTTTCGGCGGCTGCCGTGCTCGCCGAGCGCCTGCCGGTACGCGGCGCCGGCCCGGCGCGCGGCCGCGAGCACGGCGGCCTCCTGCGGTCCTTCCAGCTCGCGCGCGACGGACAGCTGCTCCTGCAGGCGGCCCAGCTCGTCCTCGATGGTGTCGAGCTTGGAGAAGACGTCGGAGGCGCCGTCGATGGCGGTGGACTGGATGGGCGGGAGAGACTCCTTCAGCAGCGCTTCCACTTTCTTCGGGTTCAACCCCTCGCCCAGCTTCGGCGTGCGGACCACGTGCAGCATCTCCAGAAAGCGCTCGTAATCTTCCACCGTGTGGAAGCCGAAAAGCGTCTCGTTGACGGCGGCCTTGTACGCGCGCTGGTCGTCGAACACCTGCCCGGCCCTGCCGAGCCGGGTGCGCAGCTCGCCGGGACGCAGCGGCCGACCGGACTCGTGCAGGTGAAAGCCCTCCTCCACCCGCTGGGAGCCGTCCATCACGAATCCCCAGCGCTCCAGCTTCTGATTGGTCCAGTCGCGCGACGAGCGCAGGCCGATGCCGATGGTGTGGAAAACGCCGGAGCGCCCTCGCTCGAACTCCAGGGCGATGTAGGCCGTGCGCTCGCGGTGCCAGAAGGGGCTTCCCTCCTGCGCGTCGTCCTTGCCGACCAGGTAGTAGCGGATGGAGCGGTCGTTGCTGCCCATGGTGTCCACCCGGTCGGGGGTGAGCATCATGTCCAGCACCAGGGTGATGGCGGTGACCAGGACGGTGGACTTGCCGGACTCGTTCTGCCCGGTGAGCATCAGGTTGCCGCGGCCGAAGTGGAACACCTCCGGTTCCTCGAACATCCAGTAGTTCTGCAGGATCAGGCGGCGCGGCAGCCAGCGGTCGGGATCGGCCGCGTGCATCCTGTCCAGCAGCTCCTGCATCCGCGGCGGCATACCCGCCAACCGAAAGAAGTCCGCCTGCATCAATCCTCCGAATCGTCCGGCTCGAGGTCGGTTTCGTCGCCGTAGTGCGCCGCCAGGCGCGCGGCCGTGGGGAGCACCAGGTACTGGCCGTCCGCATCGGGGCCCCGCATCAGCCCCCAGCCCTTCATCGCCTCCACCAGACCGCTGGCCAGAAGACTCACCTTGCGCTCGCGCAGCGTCTTGCTCCAGTAGGGGCCGAAGCGCTTCTGCAACTCGTCCACGTCCTGCTCGATGCGCCCCTCGTGCAGCAGAAAGCACTCGTTCCCGGCCGGCACCAGCCGCCCGGCCTCCCGCCGCTCGCGCAGCAGCCCGCAGAAGCAGAGGACCACGTGGGAGAGCGCGGACGCCACGGGGATGGGCGTCTGCACCGCGTCTTCGGCACGGGCGGGGCGCAGGATGCGCGCGTACTCGGCCGTCACCTCCAGCTCCCAGCTGGTCAGGTAGCGCAGGTCCCGGTCGATATTCGCCCGGCGCTCGGGATCCTCCAGCAGACCGAAGGCGGCGGGGTCGTCGCGGCGGAAGAGCGCCGGGTTGAGCAGCAGGGTGCGGTAGAGGCGGATCTCGTCCGTGCCGTCCACCTGCGCGGGGACGGCGGTGGCGCCGCGGCCCTCCGCCAGCCGCTCCAGCTCTGCCGCGGGGACGCCCACGTGCAGGCGCCAGGCGGCGGCGCCCCAAGCGTAGAGGGCGTCACGCTTGCCGTTCTCGTCCGCCCACTCCTCGACGCTGCCATCCTCCAGCCGGAGCACGCCCATCTCCTCCAGCCCACGGAACACGCGCCGGGCGGAGAGCCGCTGGTCGCGCGAGGTCCAGTCCATCCCGGCGAGCCCGTCCGGAGTGGCGCTGCGCAGGCGGATCTCTTCCGCGATCTGGGAAACGGTGAATTTGCGCCCGCCTGTGTGCTCGCCGAACCACAGCACCCACGCCAGCAGCGCGTAGTCGGTGCGCCCCCGCGCCCACACCAGCCCGTGCGACGCCTCGGCCCGTGCGGGCGTCTTCACCAGCCGCGCGAACTCCGGGTGCGCCTGCAGCCGCCATCCCGCAAAGCGCGTGAAGGCGTTCTGCAGCTTGGGCGCGTGGCGGCGGATCATCTCCAGCGTGGGCCGGTCGTCCGCCGCCGTGATCACGGTGCGGTCGATGAGCGCCTCCGCGCACAGGCGCATCTCCCGGTGGGCAGCCTCGCTCGTAGCCCCGTGGAGGTGCGCCCCGGCCGGGCGAATGCCGATGCCATCCCCCGCGATCATCGGCCAGCCTCCGTGCGGCGCAGGCGAAAGGCGCGAACGTACAGGTACCCGTCCGGTGCGGGCACTTCGGCGACGGCGGCGAGGTCGGCCGGGAGAAGGATCTGCACCCGCGAGCCGTCCGTGAGCCGCACGTGGCGGTCCGGCGAGCGCAGGCAGTCGCGCACCAGGCGAACGACGCGCGCGCGGTCGCCGGAGGAGCGCAGCACGAGCCCGTCCAACGCCAGCTCGCCGCCACGGAAGACGGAATCCCAGAACCGCTCCTCCTCCCGCTTCTGCTCCAGGATCCGCGCGCGGAGCTCCGCCCGCTCAAGGCTCCGGTCGCGCATCGTCGTGACCGCGCGGAAGGTGGAATTGCCACGGACGAGCGCCCGCAGCTCCACGTCCCAGGGCGGCTGCAGCCAGACGGAGACGTCCGGGTCCAGCTCCGGCGCGGCATCCGCGTTGTAAGCGCGCGTGTGGCGCGGCGTTCCCCATCCGAACGCGGCGGCCGCCAGCCGGTGCGCCTCCTCGTCGCCGGGCGCGCGGCGGAACGCCTGCGCCAGCAGCCGGAGGTCGCGCCCGCGGTTGAGCGCGTTGCGACGCTCCGTCACCACCCGCTCGATCTGCTCTACCAGGCCGCGGACGCGCGCGGTCGTCCTGGCGTGCAGGATCTCCGCGTCGCCGCCGCGGGCGGAGAAGCCGCGGAGGGCACGGATCTGCGCCTCGAAGCCTGCACAGACCTCCTCGTCCGGGCGCAGGTCGCCCTTGCGTTCGCGCTCGTTGCGGGCGAGGGCCGCCGCCAGGCGCGCGTCCAGCCCGGCCAAGGCCCAGTCGTCGAACAGGTCGCGGGTACGCTCCACGAAGTCCTTGAGTCCCAGCGCGAACTCGTCCAAGTAGTCGCGGAGCATCCGCTTGTACTGCAGAAAGACGACGAGGTCGGCCGCCGAGGGCATACGGTCGTGCTCCAGCTCGCGCATGTAGCGCAGGGCCTGCTCGCGCATCTCGCGGCGCGCGTCGTCCGCCGCGTTCCATAGGCCCTCTACCTGCCGCAGCACATCGTGCGAAGCCCGTTCGGGATCCAGCCCGGCGAGAAGGCGATCCAACTCCAGCAGGGCGTCGCGGAGACGGGTGAGTCGGGTGGTGTCCAGCGACCCGCGCGAGCCGTCCTGGCCGCTCAGGCGGATGAGCATCTCCTCGATGATTCGCGCCGTCTCGCTGATCTGGTACCGGCGCGCCGCGCGCACGAATTCCTCGATCGTGCGCGCCTGGTTCACGTCGTGTTCGGAAACCAGCACACCCCACGCTTCCAGTTGCTTGAGGTGCCCCTCGCACTCCTCGTCCACGTAGGCGGGGTGATGGGGATGGCTCTGGCGGATGAAGACCGCCACCTCCCCGGGCCAAAGCCACCCCGTCTCGCCCGACTCGTAGCGCTGGTGGAAGAAGCGGACGATGGGGCGGTAGAGCGCCGGACTGTGGACGAGGTAGCTCACCTCCTCCACCTTGCGCATCAGCAGGTCGTCGACGAGCAGGCGTTCGCGCGGGTCCATGAGAGCGGGGTGAGAGCGGCGTGAGACAGAGTTCCCAATCGTACCGATCCCCGCGTGTGGCTGCAAGAACGTCGGAATCAGAGCGATGCTCGCGCACGAGGGGCGCGTGATCCACGGTGGAGCCCTCCTTTACCGCTTTACCGCGCCGGCGTCGACGGGGTACAGCGGCGTGGAGAACGAGCTCTTTCTACCACGAGCGCTGCGCCATGCTCTTCGGAGACGCAAAGGAGAGCGTGCAGACGCTGATCACGAGCGTGAAGGAGGTTTGAGGCACTCGCGGCGTCTCGCCGTACGAGTCAGCAAGTGCGCGCCGGATCCGCTAGTGGATCCGGCGCGCGTCGTTTGCGGGTGCGGGGCAGAGTGCCGCTCAGCAGGCCTGAGTCAGGCCGCAGACGGTGTCGTCGTAGGTGTGGCAGAGGGGAGCGGGGCACGAGACCCCCGCGACCGTGCCGCCATGCGCGTGCACGGTGCCGCCCGCGTCCTCGGCGCGGGCGGTGGGGAAGGACTCCACGCGCAGCTCCTCCCAGTCCAGGCGCAGCTTCTTCATCGCCGACCCTCCGTCCGCTGGTTGAGATGCAAGCCCGCCGCCTCGGCCGCGGGCTTCACGGGTCGCCCTGACTATTGAAAGACCCATGCCGCGCCGCCTCGAGACACTGCATCACGCCCGGCGGGTCCGCATCCCGATGCGAAGGTTCAGCGGCAGACCTGGGCCAGCGCGATGGCCGTCGCCACCGCGACGTTGAGGCTCTCGATGCCGGGCTGGCCACCCGGGATGCGCACCAGCGAGTCGCTGAACTTCCGGGTGCGCTGGCGGAGCCCCTCGCCTTCCGCGCCCACCACGAACGCGACCTTCTCGCCGAACCGCGTCTCGGCGATGGTCGTCTCTCCGCGCTCGTCCAGGCCGTACACCCAGAAGCCGATCTCCTTCAGGATCTCCAGGGAGCGCGCCAGGTTGGTGACCCGGAAGATGCGCAGGTACTCTGCCCCGCCGACCGCGATGCGCATCACCTCGGGCGTCAGCTCCGCCGACCGGTTCTTCATCACCAGCAGCGCGTCGACGTGGAAGAACGCCGCGTTGCGCAGGATCATCCCCAGGTTCTGCGGATTGGACACCTGGTCCAGGGCGAGCACGACACGGCCGTCGCGCAGGGTGTCCAGGTCGTCTTCGGCGTAGATCGTCCGTGGCTCGGTGAACAGCACCACGCCCTGGTTCTTGTGCTGCCGCTCCTCCAGCGTGAAGCGGCCGGCGCGGAGGAACTGGTCCAGCGGCAGGATCTCGGGCTCGATCCCGGCGCGGCGCGAGAGTTCGGCGAACTCCTTCAGGTACGGGTCCTTGCCGGCGAGCAGCACCACCCGCCGGACCGCCGTGGGGCGCGTCAGGAACACCGCCCGGGCCGAGTGCCGGCCGAAGATCTTCTCCATCATCCCCAGAGGTTTTGATCCAGTTGTCTGGCACGGGAGCCGTTCGCGCGCGGCCGTGAGCCTGCTCCGCGAATCCGAAGATATCCCCGCACCCGGAAAGCGCCACCGGCGCATCGCGGCCGGCGTTCGCGCAGCCTGTAGGTGGGCACGGCCGCGCGACCAGACCTCAGCCCGCGAGGTTCGTGGCGAGCCACGAAACCTCCCTCGGCCTGACCGCCCAGGCCGGTTGCGGACCGCAGGGGGAAGCGCGGAGGGAGAAGCCTCGGCACGCCCCCGCGGCATGGGCGCGGCGGGCTCTGGTAGAAACGGCTTTGCTCTCACGAAGGTCACAGGGTCACGGAGGAGCCGCGGATGGCCCTCCGTGACCCCTGTGACCCCTGTGACCCCTGTGAGAGATGTCGTTCAGCCGTACTCCCGCTTCGAGCCCGCGAACCCGTCGAAGATCACGCGGTGGCGGGCGAGCGAGTACTCATCGGTGCGCGTGTCGTACTGCCGCACCCAGTCGAGCAGGAAGGCCAGCCTGCGGTCCTGCTCCTTGGGCGATTCGTACTTCTCCGGCTCCCACGGACGCGCGCGGCAGTTGGCGACGCACCCCTCCACGCCGGGGTTCAGGAAGCGCAGCTCGGTGCAGTACGGGAGCGCCGCCTCCACCAGGTCGCCGTAACACCCCTCGATCACCCACGCGTCGTGCGCGGCGAAGTACGCCTCCAGCATCGCCACGCTCGCGGCCGGCGACCGCCGCTCGCCCGGCGCGTCCCACGCGATCAGGTCGAGGTCCAGGTGCTCCACGCCGAGCTCGGCGGCGACCTCGCGCGCCATCGTCGTCTTCCCCGAGCCCGAGTTGCCGTAGATCACGATCCGCTGCATTCGCCGCGTCAATCGGTGCAGGGTGGGGGTGCGCGGCCGGACCGCAGGCGTGTGGCCACGGCGTGGATGCGTTCCCGCACCTTGCGGTAGTCGACCGCATCCCAGGCCTGCAGCAGGGGGAGATAGCGCCCGTCGCCACTCTCCTCGACGAGCTCCAGCACCCGCAGGATCAGCCCGCGGTTGCGGTCCTTCAGGTATGCCATGTCGTACGGCGGCCCCGCGGCGAGCAGGGCGTCGAAGCCGGCCACCAGCTCGCGCGCGTATGTCTCCTTCTCGATCTCCCATCCCGCGGGGGTGAAGACCAGCAGCGGCAGGCGGTAGTCGTATTCGATGTCCAGGTACCCGCGCGCGATCACCCAGTCGATGCGGGCGAGGACCTCGGCCTCGGGGATGCCGCGGTAGTAGCCGTGGACGGGGAGCCGGTCCAGCCCGAGCTCCAGCACCTTCTTCTCGCGCGACCCCTTCAGGATCCTGCAGAGCAGTGTACGGCCGCCTCTCATCACCAGCGGGTCTGCGCCGCGCAGGATCGCCCGGACCTCCTCGTCCGGGAGACTGCGGACGCCCGCCGGATGCAGGCGGTACTCCACGCGGTGCACGTCGCGGCTCATTCCCCCTCCAGCGCAAAGATCCGGATCTGTCCTGCGCGAGGCCGCGTGCGTCAGCGGCTCGGTGCGACCGCGGTGCCTTCCGCGGTCACGATCCACCAGCGGAAGCTGCACCGCGACTTCGGGCGGGACAGGCTTCAACGGACGCGACGCGCCGGCGATGGCGACGCTCCGCACCCAGGCCTCGCGACGTCCCAGGCCAGGTCCCTCGGCCCCGCGGACGCCAATCGAGCCGGATCCGCCTCAGAAGCTCCAGCTCCAGCGGACGGCGAGGAGATCGTCGCCCGCATCCGGCGGGGCGTTGGTGGCGTTGAGCATGTACTCGGCGCGCAGCTCGGTGGTGCGGGTCAACCGATAGCCGGCGGCGAGCTGCACGCGGTCCACCGGGTAGTCCCAGAGCACTTTGCTCCCCGCACCGTCGCCGATGCGGTTGAAGCGGATGCCGCTGTACCGCGCCGCCGCGAAGAGCCCGGGCGAGAGCTTCACCTTCGCCTCGCCGTACCAGGAGACGTCGCGCGGGTACTCGGGCACGTTCGGCACGTCCCAGGTGTCCAGCACCAGCTCGCCGCGCACCTCCACGGGCCCGCGCGCGAACGCCGCCTCGAAGCCCCAGAGCTCCTGGAAGAAGTGATCGATCACCTCGCCCGCGGGGAGCGGCGCGCCGCCGGGGGCGTCGATCAGGTAGCCGCCGCGGTCGTACGACGCGCCGACGCTCAGCTCCGGCATCACCTGCACCCCCACGTGCGCCACGTACGAGGGCCCGTGCTTCCCCGCGCCGAGCGTGTTCCACTCCGACGGCTCGCTGCTCGGCGCGCTGTTCATCACCGCCGCGCGCACGCCGACGCCCTTCCATCCCCCCGCCGCCATCACCCCAACCTGGTACGGCGCGTTCCACACCGGCGGCGCGCCCATCGGCCGGAAGAACGCCGGATCGTCCTTCCAGGAGACGAACCCGGCCGCGCTCCCGGGGAGGAAGTTGGCGCAGATCATCGTCCGGTAGTCGTAGGGCAGGGGAGGGCGGATGAAGGGGTCGGCGGCCAGGCTGGCGTGGCGCTGGGTCCATCCGCCGAAGGGGGAGACGAACTTCCCCGCCTGCAGCGAGAGGTCGGCGCCGGCGACGGGCGCGACGCGCAGCCACGCCTGCTCCACCCGCGCCTGCAGCGGCCGGTCGGCCGGGGCCTCGCCGCGGTCGGCGCGCAGCTCCACCAGCGCGTTCACCCGCGCCCCCGCGAACACGTCCACCAGCAGGCTGGCGCGCGGCGCGACGAACGGGTGCGTCGAGGGCATGAGCCACGCCGGCGCGTCGCCCGGGACGAAACCCTCCACGTCCAGCCGGCCCGACGGCGTCACCTGCCAGGTGCCGTCCGCCGAGGTCCAGCCGACGCCGAGATCCTGCAGCGTCGGCAGGCGCTGCGCCTGGAGGGCCGAGGTGGCGGCGAGGAGCGCGAACGCCACCGCCGTCGCCACGCCGGCCGCCTTCGCCGCGGCGGCGCCGCCAGCCGGAACCGGTGCCTCGCCGATCCCGCGGATGGCGTAGACGTCCAGCTGCACCGTGAGCCCCTTGAACGCGCGGGGGCCGAGGGGCACCGCGTCGACGGGGATGGTCAGCTCGCGCAGGAAGGACGCCGCCACCAGGATCTCGCCCCCACGGGCGGCGTCGCAGAGGCGCGAGGCCACGTTCACCGACTCGCCCAGCACCGTGTAGTTCAGCCGCCCCGTCGACCCCATGTTGCCGGCGACGGCCGGGCCGGCGTTGATCCCCACGCCCACCTCCACCGCGGGCTCGCCGCGAGCCACGCGGCTGCGGTTGATGGCGTCGACCGCGGCGAGGATGGCGAGCGCGGCACGCACCGCCCGGTCCGCGTCGCCGCCGCGCGAGACGGGGGCGCCGAACACGGCCATGATCTCGTCGCCCACGTACTTGTCCACCACGCCGCCCTCGGCCTCCACCGCGTCGCTGGCGACCTCCATGATCTCGTTCAGCAGCGCCACCACCCGCTGCGGCTCCATCCCCTCCGTCATGGCGGTGAAGCCGCGCACGTCGGCGAAGAGCGAGGTCACCATGCGCGTCTCGCCGCCCAGCGTGATCTCGCCCTTCAGCAGCTCGTCGGCGATGTCGCGCGAGACCACCTTGTCCAGCACGCCGCGGTACTGCTCCTTCAGCATCAGGCCGTGCGTCATCTCGTTGAAGGCCTCGGCCAGCGTGCCCAGCTCGTCGCGCGTGGTCGCCTCCACGCGCACGTCGTAGTCGCCCGCGGCCACGCGCTCGGTGGCGGCCACCAGCGCGCGCACCGGCCGCGCGAAGCCGCGCGAGAGCACCAGGCCTATCAGCACCGCCAGTGCCAGCGAGCCCACGCCGGCCAGCACCTCCACCCGCTGGATGCTCTCGAAGGGCCCCAGCACGTCGTCCAGCGGGAAGGCGCTCACCCGCCAGGCGTCGCGCATCCCGGCGCCGGTGGAGACGCGGTCGGCCGTCAGCACGTAGCGCCGCCCGTTCCACCTCACCCGCGTCGGCGCGCCCGCGCCGGCGACGGCCACCATCCTCGGCTGCAGCCCGCCGCGCCGCACGCCCGGCGTCGACGCCACGCACCGCCCGCCGGCGACGAAGCAGACCTCGGCCCCCAGCGCCCGCCCCGCGTCGGTGGCGACCGAGTCCGTCACCATGGTCCCCAGCGTGAGCGTGCCCACGGGGTTGCCGAAGATCGCCAGCCGGGTGGCGTAGACGGCGAAGAGGCGGCCCGCCACCAGGTGGTAGCCGAAGGCGCCGATGCTGTCCGAGGGGAGGAGCCAGGAGACCAGCGGAAGGGGGACGCCGGCCGCGGGGTCGGCCAGCATGGCGTTCCCCATCACCGTGGCGACGGGGCGGCCGGCGGCGTCGGTGTAGGCGGCCAGCAGGGTGTCGCGCGAGGCGGCGAGCTGGAACTCGTAGCTGGTAGTCTGCGCGAGCACCTCGGTGGAGCCGGACTGCAGCGCGTCGTCGAGCGCCGCGGGGAGGCGGTTGGAGCCGGCCCAGCGCACGCCGCTGCTCTCCAGGCTCTCGCGCAGGTCGCGCTCCTGCTGCGCGAACACCTTGCGGCTCTGCGCCAGCGAGCGCGCCACCGCCACGGCCACCTGCCGGTGCGTCTGCACGCGGATGCTCAGCACCGTCACCAGCAGCAGCACGCCCACCGAGGCGATCAGCGCCAGCAGCAGCTTGGCGGCGAACGAGTGCCGCACCCGGTCCAAGGCGGCGGCCACGCGCGCGGGGGTCACGGCAGGCGGCGCGTCACAGGCTCACGTCCACCCGCGCGGAGCCCTGCGCGGGCACGGTCACGTCAACCACCCGCTGGCCGCGGTCGAAGTCCCACACCGCCAGCCGGTAGCGCCCGGGCGGCACCCCGGCGATGGTGAAGCCGCCGTCGGCGCTCACCTCGTCGTGGAAGGGGTTCTCCACCACCAGCACGGCGGAGCGCATCCACTGGTGGATCTCGCAGTACACCTTCACGATCCCGGGCCTGTCGAACACCACCGTGCGGCTCTCGCCGCGCGGGTAGCGGCCCAGGTCGAAGCGCTTGGTGGCCGAGTACGAGAAGACGTTGTGGAAGAAGGGGTCGCGGTTGGGGAACTCCACCGCCGTGCCCACCGGGATCACCAGCACAGGGGGATTGAAGGAGGTGTCCTGCTGCAGCAGCCGCGGCCGGTCGCCGCCGCCCGCGCGCGCCCCCGCCACCGGTCCGACGATGTAGGCCACCGCGGGCACCGACCCGGCCCGGTGCGACGCGCCGCCCCCCGCGCCGGGGTAGCGGTTGGCGATGCGCTGCGGCA
>DASYJZ010000125.1:0-15874 GCA_035995965.1 Longimicrobium sp.
GGACGAGATCGTCCGCCGGCACGAGTCGCTGCGCACCGTCTTCCGGCGCGGCGAGGCGGGGCCGGAGCAGGTGGTGCTTCCCCCGTCGTCCATCCCCCTCCCGCGCTTCGACCTGGCCGGCCGCGCGGACGCGGAGGATGAGGCGCGGCGCATCGCCGACGAGGACGCGCGCACCCCCTTCGACCTGGAGCGTGGGCCGCTGCTGCGCCTGGCGCTGCTGCGCCGCGCGGACGACGACCACACGCTGCTGATCGACATGCACCACGTGGTCAGCGACGGGTGGAGCATGGGCCGCTTCCACGACGAGCTGGCGGCGCTCTACGCGGCGTTCGCGGCGGGGGAGGCGTCGCCGCTCCCCGAGCTGCCGGTGCAGTACGCCGACTTCGCGGTGTGGCAGCGCGGCTGGCTGCGCGGCGAGGTGCTGGAGCGGCAGCTCGGCTACTGGAAGGGCCGCCTGGCCGGCGCGCCCGCGCTCGACCTGCCGGCCGACCATCCGCGCCCCGCGGTGCTGGGGCTGCACGGCGCCGGCTGCGACGCGCCGCTCCCGGCCGACGCCGTCGCGCGGCTGGAGGAGGCCGCGCAGGCGGAGGGCGCCACGCCGTTCATGGCGATGCTCGCCGTGGGGTGCGCGCTGCTCCACCGGTGGACGGGGCAGGACGACGTCGTGATCGGCACCGTGGTCGCGGGGCGCACGCGGGCGGAGACGGAGGCGCTGATCGGCTTCTTCGTGAACACGCTGGTGCTGCGCACGGACCTGTCCGGCAACCCGACCTTCCGCGAGCTGCTGCGCCGCGTGCGCCAGACCACGCTGGAGGCGTACGCGCACCAGGAGCTGCCCTTCGAGAAGCTGGTGGAGGAGCTGAAGGTGGAGCGCTCGCTGAGCCGCCCGCCGCTGATCCAGGTCGACTTCACCATGCAGGACGAGGCGCCGGGGCCGCGCGCGGCGGGCCTCTCCTTCGAGCCCGGCGACGGCGGCGACACGGGCACCAGCAAGCTCGACCTGACCTTCGGCGTGATCCGCTCGGCGGACGGGCGCGTGCGCTTCTCCGCCGAGTACAGCGCTGAGCTGTTCGAGGCGGCCACCATCGAGCGGCTGGCGCGGCACTTCCGCACCCTGCTGGTGGCCGCGTCCGCATCGCCCGACGCGCCCCTGTCGGATCTGCTGGGGACGATGGACGAGGAGGAGCTCCGCCGCGTGCTGGTGGAGTGGAACCGCACCGGGCACGACTGGCCGCGCCGCCCCATCCACCGCCTGGTGGCGGAGCAGGCCGCGCGCACGCCGGGCAACGCCGCCCTCTCGTACCTCGGCGAGGAGACGACGTACGCGGCGCTCGACGCGGCGTCCAGCCGGCTGGCGCGCCACCTGATGGCGCGCGGCGTCGGGGTGGAGTCGCGCGTCGGACTCGTGGTCGACCGCACGCCGGGGATGATCGTCGGCGCGCTGGCGATCCTGAAGGCGGGCGGCGGCTACGTGCCGATCGACCCCGCGTACCCGGCCGAGCGGTTGCGCTACCTGCTGGAGGATTCGGGCGTGCGCGTGCTGATCGCGCCGCTCGCCGCCTCGGCCGCCGGGCTCCCGGTGGAGGGCGTGGACCTGGTCGCGCTCGACAGCGAGGCGGAGGCGATCGCGGGCCAATCCCCCGAAGACCCCGCGGTGGAGGTGGGCGAGGACAACCTGGCGTACCTGATCTACACCTCCGGCTCCACGGGCCAGCCGAAGGGCGTGCTGGTGCCGCACCGCGGCGTGCCGAACCTGGTCGCGTCGCAGGTGCGGCGCTTCGGGGTGACGGAGCGCAGCCGGGTGCTGCAGTTCGCCTCGTTCTCGTTCGACGCCGCCGTTTCCGAGACCTTCACCGCGCTGACCACGGGGGCCACGCTGGTGCTCGCTCCGCGCGAAGCGCTGATCCCCGGCGTGCCGCTGCTGGAGCTGCTGCGCCGCGAGCGCATCACCAAGGCCACGCTCCCGCCGTCGGTGCTGGCGGTGCTGGCGGACGACCCGCTTCCCGACCTGGCCACGCTGATCTCCGCCGGCGAGGCGGTGGGCGCGGCGCTGGTGGGCCGCTGGGCGCCGGGGCGGGACTTCCACAACGCGTACGGGCCCACGGAGACCACGGTCGGCATCGCCTCGGACCTGTGCGTGGCGGACGGCTGCAAGCCGACGATCGGCCGGCCGTTCGACAACGTGCGCGTCTACGTGCTGGACGCGTGGGGCGGGCCGGTGGGCGTGGGCGTGCCCGGCGAGCTGTACGCGGCGGGGCCGGGGGTGGTCCGGGGCTACCAGGGGCGGCCGCGGCTCACGGCGGAGCGCTTCGTCCCCGAGCCGTTCTCGGGCGCGGCGGGGGCGCGGATGTACCGCACCGGCGACCGCGTGCGCTGGCTGGCGGACGGGCGGCTGGATTTCATGGGGCGGATGGACGAGCAGGTGAAGGTGCGCGGCTTCCGGGTGGAGCCGGGCGAGGTGGCGGCGCTGCTCTCCAGCGTGGACGGCGTGCGCGACGCGGCGGTGGTGGTGCGCGGCGAGGGGCCGTTCGCGGGCCGGCTGGTGGCCTACGTCGTCCTCGCCCCCGCCGCGCCTTCGACGGATTCGCTGCTGGAGCACCTGAAGACGCGTCTCCCCGAGTACATGGTCCCCAGCGCGATGGTGACGATGGACGAGCTTCCGCTGAACCCGAACGGCAAGGTGGACCGCGCCGCGCTCCCCGAGCCCACCGCCGCGCCCGTCGCGGCCGCGCAGCCGCAGGGCGAGCTGGAGCGCGCGATCGCGGCGGTGTGGCGCGAGGTGCTGGGCCTCGACTCCGTCGGCGTGAACGACAACTTCTTCGAGATCGGCGGGCACTCGCTGCTGCTGGCGTCGCTGCACGAGAAGCTGGAGCAGGCGCTCGGCCGCGAGCTGCAGATGGTGGACCTGTTCCGCTCGCCCACGGTGCGCTCCTTCGCCGCGCTGGTCGGCGAGCACGCCGAGGCGCAGCCGGGCGCCGCCCAGCGCGGCGAGGACCGCGGCTCGGCGCGGCGGGCGGCGCGGGTGCGGCGGTAGGGCGCGCCGCGGCGTCGAGCTGTTGCGTGCCGTCGAGTTCGGTGGTGACCACGCGGGCCGGCGGCGGCGCGCGGCGGCCGGCGGAGGAGGTGTCCGCGAAGGCGGACTGCGTGCCGTTGTAGCCGCGAGTTTACTCGCATCGTTACGAGAATTTCGGATCAACGACTGAGGCATAGATGAGCATTGAGGTCGATCAGGAAGAGTTCGGGCCGGACATCGCCATCGTCGGGATGGCGGGAAGGTTCCCGGGGGCGGACACGCTGGAGGAGTTCTGGGCGCTGCTGCGCGAAGGGCGCGAGGGGATCACCGACTTCTCCGACGACGAGCTGCGCGCGAACGGCGTTCCCGCGGCGGCGCTGGCGGACCCGGCGTACGTCAAGCGCGTGGGCGTGCTGCGCGACATCGAATCGTTCGACGCCGCCTTCTTCGGCTACTCGCCGCGCGAGGCCGAGGCCATGGAGCCCGCGCACCGCATCTTCCTCGAATGCGCCTGGGAGGCGCTGGAGGACGCCGGGTGCGACCCGTCGCGCTTTCCCGGCGCGGTCGGCGTCTACGCGGGCACCGGCGAGCCCAGCTACACCCAGAACAACGTGCTCACCCGCCCCGAGGTAGTCGCCGCGCTCGGCGACTTCCAGGTGAACATGGGGAGCAACAAGGACTTCTTCGCCACCCGCACCGCCTACAAGCTGGACCTGCGCGGCCCCGCCGTGGGCGTGCAGACCGGGTGCTCGACCTCGCTCGTCGCCGTCCATCTCGCGTCGCAGGCGCTGCTGAACCACGAGTGCGACGTCGCGCTGGCCGGCGGCGCGTCGGTCAACGTCCCCCACCGCACCGGCTACCTCTGGCAGCCCGCCGGCATCCTCTCGCAGGACGGCCACTGCCGCGCCTTCGACGCCCGCGCCACCGGGACGCAGGGGGGCAACGGCGCCGGCGTGGTCGTCCTCAAGCGGCTGCAGGACGCCGTCCGCGACGGCGACACCGTGCACGCGGTGATCCGCGGCTCGGCGGTGAACAACGACGGCGCGCTGAAGGTGGCCTTCACCGCGCCCAGCGTCGCGGGCCAGGCCGCCGTGATCGGCGAGGCGCTGGCGGCGGCGGACGTGGACCCGGAGACCATCCGCTACGTCGAAGGCCACGGCAGCGGCACGGAGCTGGGCGATCCCATCGAGATCGCCGCGCTGAGCGAGGCGTTCGGGTCGCGCACGGCGAAGAGGGGCTTCTGCGCCGTCGGCTCGGTGAAGGCGTCGATCGGCCACCTGGACGCGGCGGCGGGCGTGGCGGGGCTGATCAAGACGGTGCTGGCGATGGAGAACCGCATCGTCCCGCCCACGCCGAACTTCGAGACGCCGAACCCGAAGATCGACTTCGCCCGCTCGGCCTTCTACGTGAGCCCGAAGCCCGAGCCGTGGGAGGCGAACGGCACCCCGCGTCGCGCCGGCGTCAGCTCCTTCGGCATCGGCGGGACGAACGCGCACGTCATCCTCGAGGAGGCGCCCACGCCGCGGCCTTCCGCGCCGCGCCGTCCCTGGCACCTGCTCGCGCTCTCCGCGAAGACGCCGACGGCGCTGGACGCGGCCACCGCGCGGCTGGCGGAGCACCTGCGGGCCCATCCCCGGCTCCCGCTGGCGGACGTGGCGCACACGCTCCAGACCGGCCGCCGCGAGCTGGCGCACCGGCGCATGCTCGTGGTGCGCGACGGCGAGGACGCGGCGGCGCTGCTGGAGGCGCGCCACCCGGACCGCGTCGTCAGCGGCGCGGTGGACGACGCCGCGCGCTCCGTCGCCTTCATGTTCCCCGGCGTCGGCGACCAGTATCCGCAGATGGCGCGCGGGCTGTACGAGACGGAGCCCGTCTTCCGCGCCGAGGTGGACCGCTGCGCCGGGGTCCTGCGCAGCCGCTTCGGCATCGACCTGCTGGCGGCGCTCTTCCCGGGCGACGCGCCGGAGGAGCCCGCGCCCGGCGCCGGGATCGACCTGCGCCGGATGCTGGCGCAGGGCGCGCCCGACCCGGCCGCCGAGGCGCTCGACCGCACCGACACCGCCCAGCCCGCCGTCTTCGTGATCGAGTACGCCCTGGCGAAGCTGTGGATGAGCTGGGGGATCGTCCCCGCCGCGGTGATCGGCCATTCGCTGGGCGAGTACGCGGCGGCCACCATCGCCGGCGTCTTCACCCTCGAGGACGCGCTGGAGCTGGTGACGGCGCGCGGCAGGATGATCCAGCCGCTCCCCGCCGGCGCCATGCTCGCCGTCCCCCTCTCCGCGTCCGACGTCGAGCCCTTCCTCGTCGACGACGCCGCGGTGGCGACCATCAACGCGCCGGCGATGTGTGTCGTCGCGGGCCCGGTCGACGCGGTCGAAACCGTACGGGTGAAGCTGGAGAAGGCCGGCCACGTCGCGCGGCGGCTGGCGGCGACGCACGCCTTCCACTCGCCGATGATGGATCCCGTCGTCGCGCCGGTGCAGGCGATGGTGGCGAAGATGCGGCTCGCGGCGCCCTCCATCCCCTTCGTCTCCAACGTGACGGGGACGTGGATCACGCCGGCGCAGGCGACGGACGCGGCGTACTGGGCCCGTCACCTCCGCCAGCCGGTGCAGTTCGAGCGCGGCGTGGGCGAGCTGCTGCGGGAGCCCGGGCGCGTGCTGCTGGAGGTGGGCCCGGGGCAGACGCTCTCCACCTTCGTCCGCCAGCGCGGGGAGACGGGCGCCGCGGCCGTCATCCCCACCGTCCGCTATCCGTACGACCGCACGTCGGACACGGCGTTCGCGCTCTCCGCGCTGGGGCGGCTCTGGCTCGCGGGGATCACGCCGGACTGGGCCGCCTTCCACGAGGGCGAGCGCCTGCGCCGCGTCCCGTTGCCGACGTATCCGTGGGAGCGCCAGCGCTACTGGGTCGATCCGCCGAAGGAGGGCGAGCAAGCCGCCGCGCCGCGCGCCGCCGGCCGCCGCGACGACCCGGCGGAGTGGCTGTACCTCCCCGCCTGGAAGCGCGTCCCCGCCGTCCGCCCCGCCGCCGACGACGGCGCGCGCTGGATCGTCTTCCACGACGGCACCGCGCTGGGCGACGGCGTCGTCACGGAGTTGCGGGCGCACGGCCGGGACGCCGTCGTGGTCCGCCCCGGCGAGCGCTTCGCGAAGACGGGCGAGGGCGAGTACACCCTGCGCCCCGACACCCGCCACGACTACGACAACCTGGTCGCGGCCCTGACCTCGGTCGCAGAGACCGCGGGTTCGGGGGATGGTCAGGCGCGCGTCGCGGGACCCCTCTCCGCCATCCACCTCTGGGCGCTCGCGGAGGTGGGCGCGCACGGCCGCGCCTTCGTGAGCGTCGCGCTCGCGGCGGCGGCGCTCGGCCGCGATCGCGACGCGAAGTCCAGGCTCGTCGCCGTGACCGCGGGCGCGCAGGAGGTCACCGGCGGCGAGGCGATCGATCCCTTCGCCGCGACGGTCGTCGGCGCCTGCGCCGTGGTCGGCGAGGAGCACCCCGGCGTCGCCTGCCGCTCGGTGGACGTGCAGGGCGACGACCCCGCCGCCGCGCCCAGGCTGGCCGTCGAGGCGCTGTCGGACGCGCGGGACGCGGCGGTGGCGATCCGCGGTGGGCGGCGCTGGGTGCGCGGCTTCGAGCCGGTGCGGCCGGCGGACGCCTCCGCGAGCCCGCTGCGCGAGGGCGGCGTCTACTTCCTCTCCGGCGGGCTGGACGGGCGCAACGGCGAGATCGCGCGGCACCTGTTCGAGCGGTGGCGCGCCCGGCTCGTGGTCGCCGACCGCCTCCTTCCCGACCGCCGGGCGTGGGACGCCGCCGTGGCCGCGCGCCCCGCCGGCGACCCGATCCGCACGCAGATCGAGGTCGTGCGCGAGCTGGAGGCGCGCGGCGCGGAGGTGCTGGCGCTGCCGCAGCAGATGTACAGCGCCACGCAGGCGGAGGAGGCTTTCCAGGCCGCCGAGCAGCGCTTCGGTGCAGTGCACGGGGTGATCGCCGCGCCGCGGGTGGAGGAGCTGGGCGGCTTCGAGGCGCTGGGCGACGTGCTCCCCAGCGAGTGGTCGCGCCACCTGGGGCTGATCGCGAACGAGCTGGAGGCGCGCGCCGCCGCGGCGGAGCGGCGCGCGCTGGACTTCGTGCTGCTGGAGTCGTCGCTCTCGCCGGAGCTGGGCGGGGTGGGCCGGGCACGGGTGGCGGCGGCGCACGCGTTCGTCGACGCCTTCGCGCAGCGGCAGGCGCGTTCGGGCGCGGCGTGGACGGCGCTCGCGTGGGATCGCTGGTTCGACGCGGGCGAGACGCCGCAGGGCTACGGGATGGCGCCGGCCGGGGCGATGGCCGCGCTGGAGCACGCGCTGACGCTCGCCGACGAGCCGCGCCTCCTCCTCTCCACCGGCGACGTGGCGGCGCGCATCGCCGAGAGCGCGGCACCGGCGGCGGCCGTGGCGGGCGGGTACGCGCGCCCCGAGCTGGAGACGGCGTACTTCCCCCCGACCACGGAGTCGGAGGAGCTGGTCGCGACGATGTGGCAGGAGCTGCTGGGGATCGACCGCATCGGCATCCACGACGACTTCTTCGGGCTGGGCGGGCACTCGCTGCTGGCCACGCAGATCATCTCCCGCACCCGCGACCAGTTCGGGCTGGAGCTGCCGCTGAAGGCCGTCTTCGAGGCCCCCACCATCGCCCGCTTCGCCGCGCTGGTGGAGGAGGCGATCATGGCCGAGATCGAGGCCATGAGCGAGGACGAGATCCTGAGCCTGGTGTGAGCGAAAGGCCCTCGGCGCGCCCGGGGACGCTCGACGGGCGACTTTGCACGCAGCGATGTCCCGGGCGCGCGGAGGGCTCGAGGCGCAGTCCGCGAAGGCGGACTTGGTGCCGTTCCAGCGGCGGGTTTCCAACCCGTCGGGCGCGGGGGCATCGATGCCGGCGAATCGCTCCGTCGCCCGGGACACGCCGGGATGGTGTCCGCGAAGGCGGACTGCGTGCCGTTGTAGCGGCGAGTCTACTCGCATCGTGCACACACAAGAGCCTGCTGAAGGATAGACGATGAGCGAGACGACGACGAAGGCGCCGCCCAGCGCGGACCGGCTGGCACAGGCCAAGAAGCTCCTGCTGGAGAAGCGGCTGCGCGGCGAGGTGAAGCCGGGCGGGGCTTCCGGACGCATCCCGCGGGCGGGGGGCGGGCCGGCGTACGAGATGAGCTACCAGCAGGAGCAGCTCTGGTTCCTCGACCAGCTCCAGCCCGGGAGCCCGTTCTACAACATCCCCGGCGCCAACCTGGTCTCCGCCCGCATCGAGGTGGACACGCTGGAGCGCGCCCTCACCGAGGTCGTGCGCCGGCACGCGGGGCTGCGCACCGTCTTCCGCTCCGTCGACGGGAAGCCGATGCAGGTCGTGCTCCCGCCCTACCCCGTGAAGGTGGAGCAGGAGGACCTGCGCGGCCCGGGCGGCGAGGACGTTCCCGCCGAGGTGCTGCGCAAGAAGGCCACGGAGTGGGGCGCGCTCCCCATGGACCTCGCGCACGGGCCGCTGCTGCGCTGGAAGCTGTTCCGGCTCTCCGAGGCGGACTGCCTGCTCATGTTCAACGTGCACCACATCGTCACCGACGGCTGGTCGATGCCGATCGTGACGCGCGAGATGGAGGAGCTGTACGAGGCCTACGCCGCCGGGCTCCCCTCGCCGCTCGCCGAGCTGGAGATCCAGTACGCCGACTACTCCGTCTGGCAGCGCGAGCACCTGAAGGGCGGCATCCTCTCCAGGCAGCTCGACTACTGGAAGCGCCACCTGGGGGGCGCGCCCACCTCGCTGGAGCTGCCGTACGACCGGCCCCGCCCCGCGGTGCAGACCAACCGCGGCACCATGTACCGCTTCGTCTACCCCGGCGCGCTGGTGGACCGGCTGCGGGCGATCGGCCGGCAGGAGGGCGCGTCGATCAACATGGTGTTCATGGCCGGCTTCAACCTGCTGCTGCAGCGCTACAGCGGGCAGGACGACCTGGTGGTCGGCACCCTGCTGGGCAACCGCAACCGGGCCGAGCTGGAGTCGGTGGTGGGCTACCTGGTGAACTCGGGCGCCATCCGCACCCGGCTGGACGGCGACCCCAGCTTCCGCGAGGTCGTGCGCCAGGTGCGGACCGCCATCCTGGAGGCCGACGCCGCCCAGGAGGTGCCGTTCGACATGGTGATCGACGCCGTCAAGGTGCCGCGCGATCCCAGCCGCAACCCGCTCTTCCAGGTGATGTACTTCCACCACACCTTCGTGGGGTCGCACCACCTGGACGAAGAGGAGGGGATGGGCGGGTCGCTGAACCTGCGCTCCCTCTACCAGGAGACCGAGGTGGTGCTGGTGGACACCGGCGCGTCGAAGTTCGACATGACCTGGGCCACGCTGGAGCTGCACGACGGGATGCCGTCGATGGTCGAGTACAACACCGACCTCTTCGACGAGGCCACCATCGCCCGCATGGTGGAGCACCTGCGCGTGCTGCTGGAAGACGCCTGCGCCCGCCCCGACGCCCCCATCTCCACGCTCGAGATGGCGGGGGACGACGAGCGGAGCACGCTGCTGGACTGGGGCGTCAACGAGCGCCCCTACCCGCGCGACGAGACGCTGGTCTCCCTCTTCGCGCGGCAGGCCGCGGCCACGCCGGACGCGGTGGCCGTCGAGTTCGAGGATGCCACCTGGAGCTACCGCGAGCTGGACGAGCGCTCCAACCGCGTGGCGCGCCACCTGGCCGCGCTCGGCGCCGGCCCGGGGACGGCGATCGGGCTGGCGACGGAGATGTCCGCCGCGACGGTGCTGGGGCTGGTCGGCATCCTCAAGGCGGGCGCCACCGCCGTGCCGCTGGACGCCGAGTATCCGCTCGAGCGCCTGGACTTCATGGTCGACGACACGGGCGCGCGCATCCTCGTCACCACCGCCGGGGTGCTGGCGGAGACGGCCGCGCACCGCGGCGCCGCGCTCGTCCAGCTCGACGCCGACTGGCCGGCGATCGAGCGCGAGTCCGCCGAGCCCCTGCCGGTCGAGGTGGAGCCGGAGAGCGTCGCGTACCTCATCTACACCTCCGGCAGCACGGGGACGCCGAAGGGGGTGCGGATGCACCACCGCGCCATCGTGCGGACCGTGGTCGACACGGACTACTACGAGATGGGCCCCGGCGGGCGCATCGGGCAGCAGTCGTCGCTCTCGTTCGACTCCTCCGTCTGGGAGGTGTGGGGGGCGCTGCTGAACGGCGGCACGCTGGTGATGATCTCGCGCGACTTCATCCTCTCCCCCGCCGGGTACGCGGCGCTGCTGCGCGAGCGGCGGATCGGCACCGTCTTCCTCACCACGCAGCTCTTCAACCAGCTCGTGCGCGAGGTGCCGGACGTGCTCTCGTCCGTCGGCACGGTCTGCTTCGGCGGCGAGAAGGTGGACGCCGAGGCAGTGCGGACCTGCGTGGAGGGCGGCCCCCCGCGCAACCTCATCCACGTCTACGGCCCCACCGAGGGCACCGTCTACACCACCACCCACCGCGTGGCCGCGGTCCCGGCGGACGCCTACACCGTCCCCATCGGCAAGCCGATCTCCAACGCGCGCGTCTACGTGCTCTCCGCGGGCGGGCGGCTGGCGGGGATCGGCGTCCCCGGCGAGCTGATCGTGGGCGGCGACGGGGTGGCGCTCGGCTACCACGCGCGCCCCGAGCTGGACGCGGAGCGCTTCGTCGCCGACCCGTTCCTGGCCGGCGGGCGGGCGTACCGCACCGGCGACCGGGTGCGCTGGCTGCCCAGCGGCGAGCTGGAGTTCGTCGGCCGCACCGACGACCAGGTGAAGGTGCGCGGCTTCCGCATCGAGCTGGGCGAGGTGGAGGCGGCGCTGCGCAAGCACCCCGCGCTTCGCGACGCGGTGGTGGTGGCGCGCGACGACGCCGGCGCCGAGCGCAAGCTGGTGGGCTACGTGGTGCCCGAGGGCGCCGAGCCCACCGCGCCGGAGCTGCGGCTGTTCATGAAGGAGCACCTGCCGGACTACATGGTGCCGACGGTGTTCGTCACCCTGGACGCCCTGCCGGTGTCGCCCAACGGCAAGGTGGACCGGAAGAAGCTCCCCGCCCCCGGCAGCGCCCGCGTGGCCACGGGCGACGAGTACGTCGCGCCCACCACGCCGGCCGAGCAGGCGCTGGCGCGCGTCTGGGCCGAGGTGCTGCGCGTGGAACGCGTGGGCATCCACGACAACTTCTTCTCGCTGGGGGGAGATTCGATCCTTTCCATCCAGGTGATCGCGCGCGCCAACGAGGCCGGGCTGCGGGTGACGCCGCGCAGCGTCTTCCAGCACCAGACGATCGCCGAGCTGGCGGCGGTCGTCGGGCACGCCGCCGCGCCGGTGGCCGAGCAGGGCCCGGTGACGGGCGACGTGCCGCTCACGCCGGTGCAGCGCTGGTTCTTCGCCCAGGGGCCGGCCGAGCCGCACCACTTCAACCTCACGCTCCTCTTCCAGGCGCGGGAGTCGCTGGACGCGTCCACGCTGGAGCGGGCGTGCGCAGCCGTGCTCGCGCACCACGACGCGCTGCGCATGCGCTACGAGCGCGGCGAGGGCGGATGGCGGCAGGTCAACGCGGGGCCATCTACCGAAACGCCCTTCGCGGTGCTCGACCTCTCCGCCTTGCCGGCCGAGGAGCGCGAGGCGGCGTTCACCTCGCGCGCGGCGGAGCTGCAGCGCTCGCTCGAGCTGGAGCATGGACCGGTCGTCCGCTTCGCCCTCGTCCGCATGGGTGACGCGGACCGGCTGCTGGTCGTCGCGCACCACCTGGTGATCGACGCGGTGACGATGGGCTTCCTGGCGCAGGACCTGGAGACGGCGTACCGCCAGCTCGCGGCGGGCGGCGAGGTGCATCTGCCGAAGAAGACGACGTCGTTCCGGCAGTGGGCGACGCGGCTCGCGGAGCACGCCCGCAGCGGCGAGGTGCGCGCGCAGGCGGCGTTCTGGCTCGGCCAGGGCGGCGCCCCGCCGCTCCCCGTGGACGGCGCGGGGACGAACCCGGAGGGCGAGGCCGGGCGCGTATCGGTGGAGCTGGACGCGGAGGATACGCGCGCGCTGCTGCAGGACGTGCCGCCGGTCTACCAGACGCAGGTGAACGACGTGCTGCTGACGGCGCTCGCCCGCGCCTTCCGCGGATGGACGGGCGCGCGGGCGGTGCGGGTGGACCTGGAGGGCCACGGTCGCGAGGACCTGTTCGACGGCGTGGACCTGTCGCGCACGGCGGGGTGGTTCACCGCCATCTACCCGGTCGTGCTGGAGCTGCCGGAGCAGGGCGGCGAGGGGGATGCGATCAAGGCGGTGAAGGAGCAGCTCCGCGCGGTGCCGGGGAAGGGGATCTCCTACGGCCTGCTGCGCTGGCTCTCGGACGACGGCGAGATCCCGTCCGCGCTGGCGGCGCTCCCGGCGGCCCAGGTCAGCTTCAACTACCTCGGACGGATGGACGTCGGCGGGGACGCGGAGACGGGGCTCTTCGCTGGGGTCGACGCGGACGCGGGGCCCACGCGCAGCCCCGCCGCGGCGCGCACGCACCTGCTCGCCGTCGACGCCGCGGTGATGGACGGACGGCTGCACGCCACCTGGACCTACGGCCCCGGCGTGCACCGCCGCGAGACGGTGGAGCGCCTGGCGGAGGCGTTCGCCGCCGAGCTGCGCGCGCTGATCGAGCACTGCCGCCACCCGCAGGCCGGCGGCTTCACCCCGTCCGACTTCGCGCTCGCCGAGCTGGACCAGGGGGCGCTCGACGCGCTGCTGTCGCAGATCGGGGAGTAGGAGGCGGGACGGCGGGTTGGGATGAAGGCGACGGGGTTGGCCGGCGACGGGGTGGGGGGCGACGGATTGAGTATCGACGGGTTGAGTCTCGACGGATTGAGTTTCGACGGATTGGAAATCCGTCGCTGGAACAGCACGAAGTCCGCCTTCGCGGACTATGCCTCGGCTTGCGCGAGAGTCCGGGGCCACGTGCGGGCGAGGCGGAGGGAAGGCGCGTCGTGCACCCCTCCTCAGGATGACATCGTCTTGCTGGGGTATGAAGTGAGATCAACGCTTGGGATGACGCCATTTTCGTTTCCCGGATAGACAGGATGCATCACCGTCACGCAGGGCACATCGACCGGAACGACGACGCTGCGGGAGACCGCGGGGCCGCCGCGCGCGCGTGCGCCGGAGGTGGGCGATGACGGTCGTGGACCGGCTGGCGGGGCTGTCGCCGGAGAAGCGGCGGCTGCTGGAGACGCGGATGCGGATGGCGAAGGAGGCCGCGCCGTCGTCCACCGGGCCGGAGCTGCGCGCGCGGCCGCGGCCCGACGGCACCGCGCCGCTCTCCTTCGCCCAGCAGCGGATGTGGGTGCTCGACCGGATGGATCCCGGCACCGCCGCGTGGAACATCCCCACGCCGCTGCGCATCCGCGGCGCGCTGGACGTGGCGGCGCTGGAGCACGCGCTGAACGCGCTGCGCGAGCGGCACGAGTCGCTGCGCACCACCTTCGCGGAGCGCGACGGGGAGCCGGTGCAGGTCATCCATCCCTACGTCCCCGTCCCCCTCTCCGTCGAGGACCTCTCCGCGGTGCCGGAGGAGGTGCGCCACGACGAGATGGAGCGGCGGGTGTACGCCGAGAGCAACCGGGGCTTCGACCTGGCGCGGGGGCCGCTCTTCCGCGCGGGGCTGATCCGCCTGGAGCCGCTGGACCACGTGCTGACCACGGTCACCCACCACGCCGTGAGCGACGGGTGGAGCATGGGGGTGATCCAGCGCGAGCTGCACGCGCTCTACGGCGCCTTCACCGCCGGCCTGCCGAACCCGCTGACCGCGCCCGCGCTGCAGTACGCCGACTTCGCGGCCTGGCAGCGCGAGTGGCTGGCCGGCGAGCGGCTGGCGTCGTCGCTGGCGTACTGGCGCCGCGCGCTGGAGGGCGCCCCGCCGGCGATGGAGCTGCCGACGGACCGTCCGCGCCCCGCCGTGCGCACCAACCGCGGCGACCGCGCGGACGTGGAGCTCACCCTCGCGGCCTCCCAGGCGGTGCGCGACCTGGCGCTGCGCGAGAACGCGACGCTGTTCGCCGTGCTGCTGGCCGCCGCGCGCATCGTGCTCTCGCGCTGGTCGGGGGAGACGGACCTGGTGATCGGCACCCCCACGGCCGGTCGGCTGCGGGTGGAGACGGAGGGGGTGGTCGGCTACTTCGTGAACACGCTGGCGCTGCGCACCCGGCTGGACGGCGACCCCACCTTCCGCGAGCTGGTGCACCGCGAGCGCGACACCGTGCTCGACGCCTTCTCGCACCAGGAGGTGCCGTTCGAGCGGGTGGTGGAGGAGCTGAAGGTGCCCCGCGACCCGGCGCGCCACCCCGTCTTCCAGTCGGTGCTCTCGCTGCAGAACGCGGTGACGCAGGCGCAGGAGCTCGGCGGGCTGCAGGTGGAGCCGGAGCATCCCGGCTACGAGGGCAACAAGTTCGACCTCGCCTTCGAGGTGCACGAGACCGAGGGCGTGCTGGGCTTGGTCGCCGACTACGCGGTGGAGCTGTTCGACCTGGCCACGGTGGAGCGCATCCTCCGCCACTTCCGCCGGGTGCTGGAGCAGGGCGCCGCCGACCCGGACCGCCGCCTCTCGCGCTTCGAGCTGATGGACGACGCCGAGCGCGGCGCGGCCCTCGCCCTGCGCGGCCCGGCGCGCGACTGGCCCTTCGCGCCCGTCCACGAAGCCTTCGCGCTCCAGGCCGCGCGCACCCCCGCCGCCTTCGCCGTCGACGCGCCGGACGGCTCGCGGAGCTACGCCGAGCTGGACGCGCGCGCCTCCACCCTCGCGGCTGAATTGCGGGCGCGCGGCGTGGGCCGGGGGATGCTGGCCGCGGTGTTCCTCGAGCGCTCCGCGGACCTCCCCGCCGCGCTCCTCGGCGTGCTGAGGTCCGGCGCCGCCTGCGTCCCCATCGACCCCACGTATCCGCCCGAGCGGGTGCGGTGGATGCTGGAGGACTCTCGCGCCGCCGCCGTGCTCACCACCAATGCGCTCGCCGCCGCGCTTCCTGCCACTTCGTCCACCCTGCTCCTGCTGGACGCAGTAGAAGCCGCGGCAGCAGCCGACCCCGTCGCGCCCGACACGACCGAGTCCTCACCAGAGGCAGGAGTCCGCGAAGGCGGACTTCGTGTAGTCGTTGCAGCGAATTCATTCGCCCGTCCAGCCGAGGACGACACGGAGCCCTCGGCTTCCAGCGGACACGACCCTCCGGCCGATCGCGCCCTCGACCCCGCGGACCTGGCGTACGTCATCTACACCTCCGGCTCCACCGGCCGGCCGAAGGGCGCGGCGATCCCGCACGGGGCGCTCGCGAACCACATGCGGTGGATGCAGGACGCCTTCCCGCTCGGCGCCGGCGACCGCGTGCTGCAGAAGACGCCGGTCTCGTTCGACGCGTCGGTGTGGGAGTTCTGGGCGCCGCTGCTCTCCGGCGCCACGCTGGTGATGGGCGGCCCCGACGCGCACCGCGACCCGGCCGCGCTCGCCGCCGAGACGGCGGAGCGGGGAATCACCACGCTGCAGCTCGTTCCCACGCTGCTGCGCGCGGTGCTCGACGAGCCGGCGTTCGCGCGCGCCCGAACCCTCCGCCGCCTCTTCGCCGGCGGCGAGGCGCTGCCGGCGGAGTTCGCGCGCCGCGCCGCGGAGGCCATCCCCGCCTTGGAGGTGGTGAACCTCTACGGGCCCACGGAGACGTGCATCGACGCCACCGCGCACGTCTTCGCATCGTCCGACCCGTCGTCCGTCGTCCCGCTCGGCGCGCCCATCGCCAACCTGCGGGCGTACGTGCTCGACGCGCGGCTGGAGCCGGTGCCGGCGCTGGTCGCGGGGGAGCTGTGGATTGCCGG
>DASYJZ010000126.1:0-2212 GCA_035995965.1 Longimicrobium sp.
GCGGACGCCCTGGGCCACGCGCCCCATCATGGGCACCTCGGCCTCGGGAAAGCGGATGGCCCGGCCGCTGCGGCCCACCAGCACCACCTCGCCCTCGCCGTCCGTCACCCGCACCTCCACCACGCGGTCGGGGGCGGCCACCTTGATCGCCTCGATCCCGCCGGCGCGCGCGTTGGCGTACTGGTCGAGCCCCGTCCGCTTCACCGTCCCCTCCGCCGTGGCGAAGAGCACGAAGCGCTCGGGGCGGAACTCGTGCACCACGTGCACCGCCGCCACGCCGGCCTTCTTCCCCAGCTCGAAGAGCTGCGCCAGCGCCTTCCCCCGCGAGGTGAGCCCCGCCTCGGGGACGTCGCGCACGCTCATCCCGTACGCCTTCCCATCCGTCGAGAACACCAGCAGCGTGTCCTCGGTGCTGGCCACGAAGGCGCGCTCCATGAAGTCGGCCTCGTAGCGGTCGAGCGCGATCCGCTTTCCGGCGGTCATGCTGCGCTGATAGACGGCCATGGGGATCTGGCGGACGTACCCCTCGCGGCTCACGGTGACCACCACGTGCTCGGCGGCGAGCATGTCCTCGAGCTTCACCGCCTTCTCGTTCTCGATGATGCGCGTGCGCCGCGGATCGCCGTACTTCTCCGCCAGGTCGCGCAGCTCCCGGCGGATGAGGTCGAGCTGCAGCTCCGGGCTGGCGAGGATGGCCTCCAGCTCGCGGATGCGGGCCTCCAGCTCGTCCAGCCGGTCCTTGAGCTCGCGGCTCTCGAGCTGCGTCAGCCGGCTCAGCCGCATGGCGAGGATGGCGTCGCTCTGGCGCTCGTCGAGCTTCAGCTCCTTCTCCAGCTTGCGCGCCGCCGTCTCGCGGTTGCGCGAGGTGCGGATGATCCGCACCACCTCGTCGATCCTGCCGATGGCGACGATCAGCCCGCGCAGCACGTGGGCCTCGTCCCGCGCGCGGCCCAGCTCCCAGCGCGAGCGCCGCTGCACGACTTCGATCCGGTGGTCGCGCCAGCGCTCCAGGATCTCCTTGAGCGCGAGCTCGCGGGGCACGCCCTTGTCCAGCGCCAGCGCGATCACGCCGAAGGTGCTCTGCAGCGCGGTCCACTTGAAGAGCTGGTTGAGCACCTTCACCGCGTCGGCGCCGCGCTTCAGCTCCACCACGATGCGGATGCCGTCGCGGTCGCTCTCGTCGCGCAGGTCGCTCACGTCGCCCATGCGGCCCGCGCGGGTGAGCTCGGCCACCTGCTCGATGATGCGCGACTTGTTGGTGCCGTACGGGATCTCGGTCACCACCAGCTGCTCGCGCCCGTTGCGGCGGCTCTCCTTGTAGACGCGGGCGCGCATCACCACCCGCCCGCGCCCCTTCGTGTACGCGTCCCTGATCCCCGCCGTCCCGACGATCATCCCGCCCGTCGGAAAGTCGGGCCCGGGGACGTGCGCCATCAGGTCGTCGACGGTGCACTCGGGGTGGTCGAGCAGGTGCAGCGCGGCGGCGACGATCTCGCCCAGGTTGTGGGGGGGCACGTTGGTGCTCATCCCCACCGCGATGCCGCTGGAGCCGTTCACCAGCAGGTTGGGGACGCGCGCGGGGAGCACGCGCGGCTCGGTGAGGCGGTCGTCGTAGTTGGGGGCGAAGTCGACGGTGTCGCGGTCGATGTCGGCCAGCAGCTCGGTGGCGAGCGCGGTGAGGCGGGCCTCGGTGTAGCGGTAGGCCGCTGCGTTGTCGCCGTCGATGGAGCCGAAGTTCCCCTGCCCGTCCACCAGCGGGTAGCGCTGCGCGAAGTCCTGCGCCATGCGCACCAGGGAGTCGTAGACGGAGGCGTCGCCGTGCGGGTGGTACTTGCCCAGCACGTCGCCGACGACGGTCGCGCTCTTCTTGTAGGGCCGGGTGGGGAGGAGCCCGGCCTCGTACATCGCGTAGAGGATGCGGCGATGGACGGGCTTGAGGCCGTCGCGCACGTCGGGGAGCGCCCGCTGCACGATCACGCTCATCGAGTAGTCCAGGAAGGACTCCCGCATCTCCTCCTCGATCAGGCGGGGGAGAACGCGTTCGCGCTGCGTGGTAGCGATCATTTCCGTGCGGTTTGGGAGGACGGGGCCGGCGGGGGAAAGTTGGGCGATCGGGAAATCGCGCGCAAGAAGATGTTCGCGTAATCTTCGGTTCTTACGGCCGTCTCACGCAGAGGCACAGAGGAACCGAGAGAACGTCAAAATCAGTTCT
>DASYJZ010000127.1:0-12665 GCA_035995965.1 Longimicrobium sp.
CGCGCCACGAAGTCTCCCGCCTCCTCCGCCGGCTCGAAGCAGCAGCGGCCCTGCAGCAGGTCGTCGAAGCAGACCTCTCCCGGCTCCACCCGGAAGCGCAGCGCCACCCGCGAGCGCCCGTGCGCCATCAGCGAGGGCACGGACGGGTCGATGCCGTGGCCGCGGCAGATCCCCGGGTAGCGCGGCCCCTCCTCCCCCGCGTGCGGCGCGCTCGCCGCCGCCGCGATGTCCTTCCGCGAGCACGAGCACTCGAAGAGGAGCCCGCGCGTGGCCAGCGCCCGCAGCGCGTCGTCGTAGCGGCCCATCCGGGCTGACTGCACGTAGGGCGCGTGCGGGCCGCCCACGTCGGGGCCCTCGTCCCAGTCCAGCCCCAGCCAGCGGAGCTCGTCGAGCTGCGTCTCCATCACCCCCGCGCGCACCCGGCCCACGTCCAGGTCCTCCACGCGCATCACCAGCTCCCCGCCGGCCGCGCGCGCGTGCAGCCACGCGAGCAGCGCCGTGCGCGCGTTGCCCACGTGCAGCGCCCCCGTCGGGCTCGGCGCGAACCGCCCGCGGACGGGAGCGCGGCTGCCGGAGCCGGTGGAGGCGGACGCGAGGGGTGGATCGGGCACGATGCATTCCGGGAGACGAGCCTGTCGCGAGCCGCCAATCCTACACGCGCGGTGGGTGTCCTCGCCATCTCCTCCGCGGAACCCACGTTTTACGCCGTAGACTGACCGTTGCACAGACTGTACGATACGTGCCGATGTCGTCGGTCCCAATACGCCGCGGTGCAAAAGGTCTCGCCAGCCGGAGGCACAATGAAGCAGGATACCCCGCCGAGAGCCTCCCGCGCTTCGATCGAATCGCTCTACCCATTCCGCATCTCGTCAGGCACACCTCCGGGCTTTCTGTTCGACCAGGAGCTGGAGGCGGACGAGGCCGTATGCCTTCTGAAGGTGTTTCGGCTCCTGCTCGCGTGGTGCCGCGACGCCGAGGCGCTGAACCGGTCCCACGGACGGTCCCGGCTCTACTCCTGGAGGAGTGCCGTCGAGGCCTACCCGCTCCCCTCGGAGCTCTGGTATCCGCTGGTCGCGATCGCCCAACAGCTCCAGGAGCCAGCCTCTGCCGACGTCCATCTGCTCTCGCTCGCCTGCCTCGCGATCAGCGACTGGGCGATCTCCCGCGAGGCCCCTGAGACAGCGCTCCTCTTCGGCGAGACGGCCGCTGAGATCTCCGCGGCCAACCCCCGTTTCGCATGGGTGGCCGGAAAGCTCTTCCGCGGCCGCGCGAAGCCACGAGAGGCCGAGTACTGGCTATACCGGGCGGTTCACGTCGCGGCTGCGATCCGGGATCGGCGGGCCCACGCCCTGGGTCTGAACTCGCTGGGCAACCTTTGTCGCCAGCGAGGCAGCTTCGCGCTGGCCCAGCGCCACCTCGTCCGGGCACGCGCGCTCGCGAAGCGGTACCGCCTTCCGGACCTCGAGGGAGAGGTGCTGCACGACCTTGCGCTGCTCTTCACCTTCATGGGGGATTACAGGGAGGCCGAGAAGCACGCGGCCCTGGCGTTCGAGCGGTACGCGCCGGCGCACCCCAACCTTCCCAAGCTTTCTCACGACACCGCGCTGATCTGGGCGGAGCAGGGCTTCTTCGCTCGCGCACTCGCGGTATATCGCGTCCTGCTCCCCCACTTCCATGCGGCTGACGAACGACTGCGGGTGATCGCTGCCACGATCCGTTGCGCCGGGGCATCCGGGGAAGGCGCCACGGTCGAACGCTACTGGGAGGAAGCATGGATGCTCGCCGGCAGACCCGACTCAGCAGAGGTCCGCGCCTCCACCCTGCTCGACATGGGGCGAGGTGCCGCGGGGCTCGGGCTCTGGCAACGTGCCGAGGAGGCACTCCATTGGGCGCGCCGAGCGGCAGTCGAAAGAGGGGAGCACGACACCTCAGCGGCCGTGGAGGCGTCTCTCGACCTCGTGCGCCGGCAGCAGACGCTCGACCTGAGTCCGCGGCGGCCCGGAGAACGGCAGGACATCGAGCGCTTTGCAGCCCGCCTCGTGAGCGGCCTCGCACGACTGCACGACCAGGACGTCGTTCCGGGCGAAGATGACGGTTCTGCCTGAAAATGCAGGTGGGCGAACCGCGGCGTCCGCCCACCTGCCGGGTCAGTTGCCCGACCCGAACCCGTTGCCGCCCCGGGTCGCAGGGTTCGTGGTGTCGGAGGGGAGCGGCGGGTTGGAATCGGCCCGGTCGGCACCGGGCTGTCGCAACGTGGCGGTGGGACTCGCATCGCACGCTGTCAGCGCGGCCGCGAACAGCAACGCGACGAGGCGGGGCAACCGCATACGGCACCTCCATGGTGAAAGGGAGCTTGGGCTCGAGCGTCTCCAAGTTCCGCGTCCACAAGTGCCGGTGCAACCGGTCCAGGGCTTAAAACGTGGGTCCGGGGGCTGGTAACCGGGAGCGCTCCCAGCCCCAGGTGGCGCCGATTCTCTCTATCTCCCCATGGCCGGAGGTTCGGGTGCGAACGGTTTATCTGCTGTCATCACCTGCGCTGAGATCGTTTTCCATCCTGCCCGCGCCCTTCGAGGTGAAACTCGTGGGCAGCGCCGGAAAGCTACGCGACCTGCTGAGCACCGCATCCCCGTCGTCCGTTGCCCTCGTGCCCTTCGATGCCGGGTGCTCGATCGAGTGCATCCGTGCGATCGTAACCACCGCGCGCCTGGTACCGGTGATTGGAGCGGTTCCGCTCACGGGCACGCACGCCGAGCACGTCCGGCAACTCTGGAGGGCGGGGGTCAGCGATGTCGTAGACCTGGAGCCGTGCCCGAGTCCGGAACTGCTCGCGGCCGATCTGGAGCTCGTACACGCATGCCGCTTCAAACAGCGTTTCGAAGCCGACCTCTTCCCCCACCTGTCTCAGAACGGCCTCACCCTCATTCGCGCGGCGGCCGAAGAAGTTGTCGATCGCGGAAATTCGGCCGATCTCGCGAGGCGGGTGGACGCCCGCGAGCGGACGCTCCTGCACTGGTGCATGCGCGAGGGGCTGCCCACGCCCCGGCGGCTTCTCGTGTGGATCCGCGTCGCGCTTGCGGTCGCGCTGCTCGAGACGCCCGAGCGCAGCATCGTGGTCGCTGCCCGCGACGCGGGCTATTCGAGCGATCACCCCTTCCGGCGAGTTCTCCGAGATCTGTTTGGCGAAGCGTTCGGAACGAGCCCGCGCGCATTGACCTTTAGCGTGATGATGGAGTCTTTCAACTCGGAGCTGCGTTCGCGGCGGGTTGCGATGCCGGTCCGTAAACGGTGAAGGAACGAGCAGCGCGAGGCACGTCCATAGAAGGAATGTGCGGGGGCGTAGCCATAGGCTGGGTCGTAACCGCGCGCCGCTCACCGACGCCAGCCCGCTAGGGAACGCCGAGGAAATCCGTGATGTGCTCCCGCACCCTGGGCGAGTCCAGATAGTTCAGGTGGTAGACCGATCCCTGCGGGGTCACCTCGTGGTCGAGCGTCAGGACGTTCCTGATCGCCTGCGGTGGCGCGCCGCCCATGCCCATCATCCCGTCGAAGGGCACGACCAGATCGTTCAGGGCCGAGCGGAACCCGCGTTTGGCGATCGGCTCCAGCAGGCGCAGCCTCGCGTCCCCGGAGTTCCCGAAGTTCGCCTGGACGAAGGCGTACCGGTCGCAGAGCGGAGCCCCGGCGCGAGACAGCTCCCCGATGAGGCTGCTGTCGCGCCGAAGCGCCGAGACGCCCGGGAGGTCCGCGGCGGGAGTCACCAGCACCCGCACCGCCGCGAGGAGGAGCTCGAACAGAGGCGTCTTCCCGTCCGCCCCTCCGAGGAGCCCAGACAGCCCGGTGAACATCGCGATCATGTCCGCGAGGTGGTCGGGCTCCGCGAGCTGAGATCCCTGGTTGGCCGCGCCCATGAAGATCACGCTGCGGATCTGGACGTTCGCGTCCCGCAGGAGCTTCTGGCAGTCGGGGTGCTGCAGGAGTGCGCGGGTGACGAGTCCCCCACGGCTGTGGCACAGGATGTCGATGGGGGTGTTCGCGGGGAGCAGCGGAATCAGGACCTTCGCGTTCTCCAGCGGACCGACCGAAAGCGTCTCGTGATCGAAGCCGAACACCCCGCCGCCATAGTGCCGCTGCAGCCTGCCCAGCAGGTCTCCCCACAGCAACAGCGGTGAGAACGCGATCCCGTAGACCGGTCGAAGATCCCGTGGATCAGGAGCAGGACGGGGGGCGCCGGCCGGGATGGGCGCCACGCCGCGCTCGTCGGCGTAGACGTGGGCGAGCTCCGCAACCTCCGCCGCCGTCGTCGGCGTTGGGGCCTGCTGTCGGTCGGGATGGAGGCTTTCGCGGTCGAGGCGCTTGATCGCGGGCTTGTGCCGCAACTGCTCGATCTCTCGCACCGCATCCACCGCGGCACCTCCCAGGTCGGGGAAGTGGGCGACGACGAACGTGCGTCCGTCCTTGCCGGCACGGTCGACCCAGACCGGCAGGGAGCCGTCCAGCTTCGGGAAATGCCACTGCACCACGCGGTCGCCATCGGAGCTGAGCGCCACCGAACGCTGCGGAGCTGCCGGCTGGACCGCGAGTGCGTCGGCCGCCGCGGCGGGTGCAAGATCGGCCTTCGCGGCGCTCGCGAGCCCCATCCTCTGCGGCGGCGTCACCAGGTGCGCCGTGACGCTCGCCGCCTGCTTGTTCAGCTCGGCAATCAGGGCGGGCGGCAGTACGTCAGGAGCGGCATGCGGCTTCACCTCCGCCTTGTGGACGAGGGACTCCGCCTGGTTGACGGCGTGGGTGGCGAGAGCCGCAATGCGTTTCAGGAAAGACATGGGATCGACCGCGCGCAGGGGGATGAAGAGCTCCGGATGAACGATTGAACCCTGCATTCAGTCCGGCGGTTACGCAATGAAATCGTGGTCCAGCGAGAAGGAGATAGGCCCACAATGAAGGGACGCCGGCAGCGACATCGCCACCGGCGTTCTTTGCGCTCTCCTGGATTCGGTCAGGCCGCAGGATCTTCTGGACGTCGTTCGACGAGCGGTTCGGACAGCGGCGGAGGCGGCGCGGGCGTTTCCATGGCCACGGCGTTCGGGTCGGCGCCGGTGCCGGCGAGCGTAGAGTGGGGGGGGAGCGGCGGCGCGGCCGTGTTCTGCGGCGCCGTCAGCTCTTCGCCGATGCCGCTCATGGCACGCCTGAACTCGCGGATCCCCTTCCCCATCGAGGCAGCCGCGTCCGGCAGGCGCTTGGGTCCGAAGAAGAGCAGGATCACGGCGAGAATGAGCAGGGTCTCGCCGAACCCGAGTCCGAACGGCATGGTCCACCTCCCCACGATGTCTTCGGCAGCCCGCGTCGCGCGGCCTGCCACCGGCTGAAACTATAGCCGCAAAGCTGACGGGGCGATTACACCCCGCTCACGTCCGCGCGTCGAAGGCGGCGGCGAGGCGTTTCGGGGCCGCGATCCGCCACGCGTCTTCCAGGCGCTCCGCGAGCTGCGCCGGCTGCACGGCCGGCAGGCGAACGAGCACGCTGGGATAGTCGCGGTAGTGATCGGTGATGAAGAACACCTCCGGGTCGGCGTCCACCAGGTACTGCCGCTCGAAGAGGTTCATCTTCACCACCAGCGTCTCGCCGTCCTCGCGCAGCCGCGCGAAGAACCGGCCCCTGACGCGTAGCGCCGGCGTCGCGTACGACGTCCCCTCCTCCACCTCCGGCAGCCGACGCGCCAGCTCGAGGACGGTTTGCCAGTGCGACGAGGCTCCCGGGGACACCGCCACTCCCACTCCTCTCGATCGAGCTGCGTGGCACCGTGAGGGTCGAGCAAGGTGTCGTCTCCCATTCACGCGACCGGGACGTTGCGCTTCAGCTCGTCGAGCCAGACGGTGTCCTCGGAGTCGCTGGGGGCGCGCCAGTCGCCGCGGGGGGAGAGCGAGCCGCCGGAGCCCACCTTGGGGCCGTTCGGCATGGCGGAGCGCTTGAACTGGCTCAGCTTGAAGAAGCGGGTCACGAAGACCTCCAGCCACTTCCGGATGGTGGCGAGGTCGTACTGGTTGCGCTTCTCCGCCGGGACGAGCTCGGGCCAGGTGCCGCGCGCGCGGTCGCCCCAGGCGTGCAGCGCCAGAAACGCCACCTTGCTGGGCCGGAAGCCGAAGCGCGTCACGTAGTAGGTGTTGAAGTCCTGCAGCTCGTACGGGCCGATCACCGCCTCGGTGCTCTGCGCCGGCGCCGAGGTGTCTTCCGCGCCTGCCGCGTGCGGCACCAGCTCGGGGCTGATCTCCGTGCCGGCGATGGCCTGCAGCACGCGCCCCGTCTCCTCGTCGAGCTCGCCGCTGCGGGCCACCCAGCGGATCAGGTGCTGGATGAGCGTCTTGGGGACCGAGGAGTTCACGTTGTAGTGCGACATCTGGTCGCCCACCCCGTAGGTGCACCACCCGAGCGCCAGCTCGCTCAGGTCGCCCGTCCCCAGCACCAGCCCGCCGTGCTGGTTCGCCAGGCGGAAGAGGTGCGAGGTGCGCTCCCCCGCCTGCACGTTCTCGAAGGTCAGGTCGTACACCGGCTCGCCGGACGCGTACGGGTGACCCAGGTCCTTGAGCATCTGCATGGCGCTGGGGCGGATGTCGATCTCGGCCGCGCTGATCCCGAGTGCCCGCATCAGCGCCCAGGCGTTCCCCTTCGTGCCGCTGCTGGTGGCGAACCCCGGCAGGGTGTAGCCCAGGATGTTCGTGCGCGGCAGCCCCAGCCGGTCCATCGTCCGCGCCGCGACGATCAGCGCGTGCGTGGAGTCGAGCCCGCCGGAGACGCCGATCACGATCTTCTCGATCCCGGTCGCGGTGAGGCGCTTCATCAGGCTGTGCACCTGGATGTTGTACGCCTCGTAGCAGCGCAGGTCGAGCACCGCCGGGTCGTCGGGGACGAAGGGGAAGCGCGGCACCTTCCGCATCAGCGCGATCTCGCCCGTGGGGACGCCGAGCTCGAAGGGGACGGTGCGCACCGCGCGGACCCGGTCGCGGTAGGCGCCGACGGAGTCGTTGAACGAGGTCATGCGCATGCGGTCCTGCACCAGCCGCTCCAGGTCCACGTCGCCCGCGATCACCTGCTCGTCGTCGGCGAAGCGGCGCGACTCGCACACCAGCTCGCCGTTCTCGTGGATCAGCGCGTGCCCGTCCCAGGCCAGGTCGGTGGTCGACTCGCCCGGGCCGGCGGCGGAGTAGAGGTAGGCGCAGATCATCTTCCCCGACTGCGAGGCGCACAGCTCGCGGCGGTACTCCGCCTTCCCCAGGGTGATGTTGCTGGCGCTCAGGTTGGCGATGACCGTCGCCCCCGCCATCGCCGTCCAGGTGCTGGGCGGGATCGGCACCCACACGTCCTCGCAGATCTCGACGGCCAGGCGGAAGCCGTCGACGTTCACCGCGTCGAAGACCAGGTCGGCGCCGAAGGGCACGTCCTGCCCCAGGAAGCCGACCTCGCGCGCCACGGCCATCCGCCCGGAGGTGAACTGGCGCTTCTCGTAGAACTCGCGGTAGTTGGGGAGGTAGCTCTTGGGGACGATGCCGAGTACGCGCCCGCGGTGGACCACCACGGCGCAGTTGAAGAGCTTGCCCTCGAAGAGGAGCGGCGCGCCCACCAGGAGCACGGGCATGAGCCCCACGCTCTCGCGCACCACGCGCGCGAGCGCCTGCACGGTGCCGTCGAGGAGCGCGCTCTGGTGGAAGAGGTCGTCGTTGCTGTAGGCGCTGATCCCCAGCTCCGGGAAGAGCGCGACCGCGGCGTGCAGCTCGTGCGCGCGGCGGGCCAGCCCCAGGGTGCGCTCGGCGTTGTACGCCGGGTCCGCCACGCGCACGGAGGGGATGCAGACGGCCGCGCGGACGAAGCCGTGCGAGTAGACGTTGTGGAAGGGACGATCCATCGCCAGTGCCGGCTCCGTGGGAAAGGGTCCGCACGGAAAGTGGACCGCCGGGCACGCTGGCGCAATCTCGCGCCGGCGCCTACGGCTGCTTGGCGCCGCTCGCCTGGTCGCTGAGCTCGTTCACCTGGTCCAGCCGCTGCTGCTGGGCGGCGTTGGAGCTGTCCACCCCCTGCCGCGCGTACGCCGGGACTCCGCCGATCCCCGTCGGCGTGGCCGGCGCGGCGGGTGCGGGCGCTTCGGCCGCCGCAGCGTTGGCGGCGGAATCGGACGCAGCCGCGGCGGAGCGGCCGCCGTCCTTGGCGCAGGCGCCCAGCAGCAGTGCAGCGCAAGCCAGCGCGGTGATTCGGTTCATCGAGACTCCATCGGCAAAGGTGAACCTCGAGCTTCCAGGGATCATCTCACGCAGCGCCGCGGAGACGCGGAGAAACACGATTGGTTCCTCTGCGTCTCCGCGGCTCCGCGTGAGACGATTCTGTTGACCGAGCCAGGAGGCGGATCAGCCGTGGGCGGGCGCCGTCTGGTCCACCGCGAAGCCGCAGAAGGTGCCGGAGAGGCGCACGTTCTGGGTGCCGGGCACCAGGTCGGCGGTGACGTCCACCGCGCAGCGGCCCGAGCTGCCGCTCCCGCGCTCCCAGGTGAACGCGCCCTTCTCCGTCGCGTGGAAGGCGGTCAGCCCCGACGCGTCGGCGGCGGCCGTCAGCGCGACGTCGATCCGGGGGTCGCCGGTCAGCTTGAAGGCGCCGTTGTCCGTCTGCACGGTGCATCCGTCGTGCTGCACGGCGACCTGCACCTGCACCTGCGCCGCCGGGCCCGCCACCGCGCCCGACACCGCCCCCGACAGCCCGACGCTTCCGGCGGGGACGCACGGCTGCGAGGTGTTGAAGCTGAACGAGAAGGTGGAGGAGCCGTTCGCCAGCACGGTGCGGTTCCCCCGCGCCCCCGCGGGCACGCTGCCGTCCGCGAACCCCGCGCCGACGGCGAACACCGCGCGGCTGAGCGAGGCGGCGTCGGCCTGCGTGAGCGGCGCGCTCGGGCCGGTGGTGCCGCGGCCGTCGCAGGCGGCGGCCGCCAGCGCGGCGGAGGCAAGCAGGGCGAGCGGGAGGATGCGGGTCGTCATGGGGAAGCTCCTGCGGACCGCGAAGATGCCCGGCGGGAAAGGATGGCCGGGACGAAGAATCTAACGGCCGGCGGCGAAACCGGGTAGCGGTTCGGCGCGAGCGCAGCGGTGGGCGCGATTCGCCGCGCCCACCGGTCCGCCGCCCGGGGGATGCGCTACGGCTTCGGCTGTGCCGCGGCGGTGAGCGCCTGCACCATCTGCCGCAGCTCCGCCACCTGGGCCTCGAGGGTGCGGATGCGCTCCGCCTGCTCGGTGGTGCGCGCCTCCAGCGCCCTGATCCCGGCGAAGCTCACCCCGGAGATGTCCAGCAGGCCGATGGACCGGTCGTCCGTCCCCAGCCCGAACGCGGCGTGGAAGTCTTCGGCGAAGGGGCCCAGGTGGCGCACCTGCCGTCCCTCGGCCACGTAGTTCCACGTATTCACCGGGATGCCGCGCATGCGGGCCAGCACCTCTTCGCCGTCCACCCCGCCGAAGTTCTCCTTCAGCGTGCGGCTCGACGCGCAGCTGAACACGCCCGAGCCCGCCGGCAGGTTGCAGCCGGTGGTGAGCGTGGCGTTGGTGCGGAAGCGGTAGCCGCCCGCCGCGCGCACCGCGAACTCGTTGTTCGCCACCGCCTCGATCGAGTCGGTGGTGCTGGCGTCGCCGAACACCTTGGCGCCGGTGTGGCCGTTGGTGCTGGCGCGGTATCCGAAGGCCATGGAGTAGTCCGCGTCGGCGGTGGTGGTGTAGCCGATGGCCACGGCCGCGTCGCCGTCGCTCCAGTTGTTCTGGCCGATGGCCACGCCCGCGTGGTCCAGCACGTCGTTGTTCAGTCCGAGTGCGATGCCGCAGGTACCGATGTTGGCGCCGCTCCCCCAGACCACGTTGCCGCTCCCCAGCGCCATCCCGCACTGCGCCGACGCCTCCACCGTGTTCTGGTTCCCCATGGCGAAGGAGTAGATGCCGGCCGCCTTGCTCAACGCCCCGCCCGCCCAGGAGTAGTAGCCGATGTTGGCGTCGTCGAACTGGCCGCCGGCGTCGGCATAGCCCGCGCGGAACGCGACCTTCTGCGGGTACCACATCATTCGCCACCCGGCGCCCGTCGCGGGGATGATCCCGTAGCCGATCTGGCCGAGCGCCACCAGCCCGCCGGCGCTGTCCACGCGGAAGCGGTCGCCCAGCGGCGAGCCCGAGCGCAGGCGCAGGAGGATGTCGGACTGTGCCTGCGCGGCTGGGGCGGCGCAGAGCAGCGCCAGGGCGGCGGCCGCCAGCGCGGTGACGCGTGCACGCTTGGACATGGGTTCTCTCTCGTCGGTGGGAGTGAAGAGACCGCTCCGCGGGAGGATCGGAGCAGCGAGCCGCGTTCGCGGCAGGGGGCAGGATGGCGTGTACCGGGCGCGGGAACACCGCCGGCCGGATGCAGCGCTGTACCGAGCCTACTCGTTTCGCCGTGCCAGGGCAAGGCGTTTTGACAGGTGTCGCAACGTATTTGGACTTCGCGGCCTCCCCACTGCTCCGTTGACGGGTAGCAGTCAACCCGACGGATTTCGTCACCGCTTCTATTCCCACTACGCGCGGCACCGACGCTCCCCGTCGCAGCCGCGCCGCCGACGGCGGCCGCTGACGCGACCTCGCTCCGCTCGCGCTGAAACTGCGCGGCGGGGAATCCGTATTCCAGCGCACGCGCCGCGGCGGGCTTCGTTCCCGCCGGCGCCAGCGGATCCAGGCCCCGGCACGCCCGGGCGCCCCGAGTGATTCGCCACCTCACGCTGGAGAACCGTCCCGTGTCCGCCCTACGCCGTGCCGTGCCCGCCCTTTTGCTCGTCACCACCACAGCCACCATCGCCGCCACCTCGGCCGCCGCGCAGGCGCCGATGGAACTCGTCGTCAACATCCCCGCGGGCCGCCTGGACGTGCTGCAGGGCGGAGAGCGGGTGCGGTCCTATCCCGTGTCCGTCGGCCGCTCGCGCTATGCCACGCCGACCGGGGAGGCATCCATCCGCCGGATGGTGTGGAACCCGTCGTGGACGCCTCCGCCCGACGCGGAGTGGGCGAAGGACGAGAAGCCGGCGGCCCCCGGCTGGGGCAACCCGATGGGCCGCGTGAAGATGCACCTCTTCGGCGACTACTACGTGCACGGCACCCCGGCGTCCAACGAGCGGCACCTGGGCCGGCCGGCGTCGCACGGCTGCATCCGGATGCGCAACCAGGACGTGATGGAGCTCGCCCGGCTCGTCCTGCGCGCGGACGGCGCTCCGGTGGCCGAGAGCACCGTCCGCCAGCTCGCGGCGAACCCGCGGGCGACGCGCGAGCTGAGCCTCGCCGGCCGTGTGCGGGTGCGCATCGAGTACCGCCTGGCAGAGGTCGGCACCGACTCGGTGACGCTGCACCCCGACGTCTATGGCCGCGCGGCCGGTACCTATGCCGCCCGCGTGCGCGGCGAGCTTGGCGCCGCGGGCGCGGATGCCGCTACCGTGCTGGCGAGCTTGGACGTGAACCGCGCGCCCGCCTCTGCCCTCCGCGTCGCGCGGCAGGACGTGATGCTCGCCCAGCACCAGGTGCTCGCGATCGAGACGGTGACGCTGGAGAGCGACAGCCCGCTGCTGCCGCGGTAGAGTTCGGCGTCGACATCGGACGGAAACGCAGCGGGGCGGCAGATCATTCTGCCGCCCCCGTTGCTTCTAGCGCCCAGAGGGCGACCGATAAGGTTGGGAGTCGGATGACGTTTGATAACATCAACAATTGAGCGGGAGCGGAGACGACGATAATGCGAAGTAGGATAACTAGAGATTATCGCAATGAAAACACGGCCCGACCTCGATGCTCTCATTCGAAGGCACCGCCAGCTCGACAACCTTATGGTCGGGACGAACCGCAAGCGTTTCCTGTCGGATTGGAATTGCGACAACCCCCTCCTTGATCAAGTGCTTGGTCCCGAACTCGCCAGCCTGAGCCACGATGGATTGTCTCGCGAAAGCTACATCTACTTCGACACCGAGGAATCGCTCCTGAACTCGATTTGCAGCTTTCACCATCAATTTGAAGCACTTTCGCTGTCGCACAGCAACGTCGTCGCCGGCCCGGGGTCGAGCTCGTTCCTTGCCGCGTTTGCGATCTGGCTGCGGCGCTCAGGATATACGGAGGCGTACTACATACCACCGCTCTACCACACTTTTTACTTTCTCCTCGAGTCACTCGATATCAACCTCACGCCAGTGTCGACGCTGCATGCGTACGAAGCGGAGTTTTCGATGAACCTGCCGCCTCGAAACACCGTCCTCCTGATGTGCGATCCGGTCTGGTATGCGGGCAAGGCCATCCCGGCAGCTCAGGTCGCAGCCATCGCCGACTGGCAACGTGCGACGAAATCGTTGGTTTTCGTTGACGGCTCCTTTCAATACATGAAGTGGAGTTACGCGAGGAACGAGGCCACGGCCATGCTCGATCCGGAGCTCACCTTTCGGCTGGTCTGTCCAGCAAAGACGCTGGCAGTTCCCTTCTATCGTTTTGCCTACCTGCTTCACCCGTCGAGTACCCACCCGGATCTGGTATTCCTATATGAGAGCATGGTCGGTGGCGCCAGCGCGTCGGACTTGGCATTTGCGCATCGTGCATTGAAGGTTCTCACGGGCGACGGCAACCTCGAGCGCGTAATGCCTGAATCGTTCAAACGCA
>DASYJZ010000128.1:0-8537 GCA_035995965.1 Longimicrobium sp.
CCAACAACCGCGGAGCGTCAAAGTTAATTTGAGGAAGCCCTACACCCGACAATGGAATGTATTCTGGTCTCCATACAAATGCTTCTAGCATATAAAATAGTAAATCCATGACGCCTTTTCGAAAGCGTCCCATCTCTGCAACAGCGTGGCGCATCGACGATAACGGAATAGAATCATAATAGTTGGCGATATCCGTAATAACGACAAAGGGAAAAGCCTCTGAGAACTGCCAAATCCGTTTCTGAAACGCTGGCCAGAGTTCCCACCACGTATACGGAAACGATGCATCAACATCCTCTATGCTAGGCCGTGAATGACTCCGACTGTAGAATGCTGAGCGCGTCGGCGCCCTACGTCGGATATGGGGTTCCAATGTATCGACCAGCGTTTGCAGAACGAGCGCGTCCGCGGGAGAAGGAAGCGGGATTCTCCGCACAATCCCGTTCTGCTTTTCCAGTCGTGCCAGCGCAGCTTCTTCGGGGCGATGACGCCCGTAGACGACATCGGATCGCAATCGCCGAATGAAGATCTGTCGGTTTCGGTGAACATCGAGATAGTCATGCAAGTCTAGTAAGACTTGACGTCTTAATCCGTTCCGAACCGTTTTCTTCCACGCGTTATGCATACGTGCACGAGTAAACACCTCGTGAAGGCCTAAAAACGGATTTGCACGCGTTTGTCTTGGGGGCATTGGTAGTAGGCGGAGTGAGTACGTTCAGGTGCGGCTGAAGCGGTGGACGCCCGCGTCGTGGATCATGTGCTTCATCAGGTGGTCGTGGTCGTCCATCGGCCCCATCACCCGGAAGGTGACCTCGACGTGGCCGGCGGCCTTCTCCACCTTCTCGACCTTCACGTCGAGCCTGCCGTGCTTGAACCGCTCCAGCAGGCGCTCGAACGCCTCGCTGCTGGGGTCGACGGCCGCCGTGTAGCGCCGATGGCTGATGCGCGCGCGGATGATCCGCTCCCAGCGCGCCAGCAGCAGCAGCGTGCCGAGCACCATCACGGTGGTGCCGATGGCCTCCACGTAGGCGCCGGCGCCCACCGCGATGCCGATCGCCGTCACCACCCAGAGCGTGGCCGCGGTGGTGAGCCCCGTCACCCGACCCTTGCCGTGCAGGATAGCGCCGGCCCCGATGAAGCCGATGCCGGGGATGATCTGCGCCGCCAGCCGCGCCGGGTCCGCCCTGAACGCCTCGCCGGCGCCGGACGCGAGCAGCGCGATCTGCAGCGAGAGCTGGGTGAACATGGCCGCGCCCACGCAGATCAGCAGCGTGGTGCGCAAGCCCGCGGGCTTGGCCTTCAGCTCGCGCTCCAGCCCGATGAGGCCGCCCAGGAACCCGGCGAGCACCAGCCTCCCCAGCGTCGCCAGCTTCAGCGTGGCGACGAGCGAGGCCGGCAGGCCCAGGCTGATGAGGAAGTGTTCCACGCGACCGTGTGCTCGAGATCGACCGGACTGCAGTTGTGCCCTCACGTCAACTGACGGCCCCGGCCGTCAGAGCCCGAGGACGTCGTTCATCGTGTACGCGCCCGCCGGCTTGCCCGCGATCCAGCGCGCCGCGCGCAGCGCGCCCTCGGCGAAGAGGGCACGGTCCTGCGCGGCGTGGACGAGCTCGATGCGCTCGCGGTCGCCGATCAGCATCACGTGGTGCTCGCCGACCACGTCGCCGCCGCGCAGCGAGTGGAAGCCGATCTCGCCGCGCGTACGCTCCCCCGGCCGGCCGCTGCGCCCGTCAACGCGCACCGATCCCAGCTCGACACCGCGCCCGCGTGCCACGGCCTCGCCCAGCGCGAGCGCGGTGCCGCTGGGCGCGTCGACCTTGCGGCGGTGGTGCGCCTCGGTGATCTCCACGTCGTAGTCGTCGCCGAGCACGCGGGCCGCCTGCTCGGCCAGGGCGACGAGCAGGTTCACGCCCACGCTGAAGTTCGCCGCCACCAACACCGCCGTCCGCCGCGCCACCTCGTCCAGCATCGCCCGCTCGCCATCCCCCAGCCCCGTCGTGCCGACGACGAGCGCCTTCCCCGCGAGCGTGTCGCCGTGCATCTCGATGATGCGGCGGAGGAGCTCGGGGGCGGAGAAGTCGACCAGCACGTCGGCGGCGCGGATCCACTCGCCCGCGGTCTCGGGCGTCTCCACGACGGGGCAGCCCACGTCGCAGGCGGGCTCGGGCATCTTCCCGATCCCGCCGAGGAGCTGCAGCGCGCCGTCTTCGTGGATCATCCGCGCGAGCGTCTGCCCCATGCGCCCCGTGGCGCCGCTCAGGACGATGCGGACCGGCTCCGGCATTCCGTTTTCGGTGGATGGGGATGGCTTCGCCGCGGGGCAAGCGTCAGCGGCGACCGCGGCCCCGCGGCCCTCTCCCTGGCGCTTCGCGCCGTCCCTCCCCCAAAACGACCTGGGGGAGGGACTGGCTCGCTTCGCTCGTACGCGCGGACGAAAGCAGGTTCGTCACGCCGGCGGCGGCAGCTACGAAAAGCGCTTGCTCATGCCGCGCCTACAGATACTTCGGTCGCCGCCAGGCATCGCTGCGGACGTCGTTCCGGTGCGAGCGGCGGCACTCAGGCTGACCTCACCGCGCGAACGCCTGCGAGCAGTCCGAGAAGGCGGACTTTGTGCCGTTCCAGCGGTGGGTTTCCAACCCATCGTTGCCCGTGCCGTTCCAGCGGTGGGTTTTCAACCCATCGTCTTCAGCAGCCCCCACGCGGCCATCGCCTCGCGCACCTCCGCCATCACCGCGTCCGTTGGCTCGACGAGCGGAAGGCGCAGCGGGCCCACGTCGAAGCCGAGGAGGCGCACGGCGGCCTTCACCGGCATGGGGTTTGGCTCGCGGAAGAGCGCGGCGATCAGCGGCAGCAGCCCGAGCTGCAGCCGGCGCGCCTCGGCCGTGTCGCCGGCCAGGAACGCCTTCGCCATGCGCGCGGTGTCCGCGGGCGCGACGTTGGCGAGCACCGAGATCACGCCGACGCCGCCGAGCGCCATCAGCGGCACCACCTGGTCGTCGTTGCCGGAGTAGACGGCGACGCGGCCGGCCAGGCGGCGGCAGAGCTCGGCCACCTGCACGATGTCGCCGCTGGCCTCCTTCACCCCCACCACGCGCGGGTCCTCCGCCAGCGTCTCCACCGTCTCGGGGGTGATGTTGCAGGCGGTGCGGCCGGGGACGTTGTAGACGATGCACGGCAGGTCGGCCGCGTCCATCACCCGGCGGTAGTGCGCCACGATCCCGCGCTGCGGCGGCTTGTTGTAGGGCGGCGGCGAGACGAGCACGGCGTCGGCCCCGGCGGCGCGGGCGTTGGCGGCCAGCCGGGACACCGCGGCCGTGTCGCTCCCGCCGCAGCCCACGATGACCGGCACGCGCTTCCCCGCCTCGTCCACCACCACGCGGGCGGCCTGGAGCTGCTCGTCGAGCGACATGGTGGTCGCCTCGCCGGTGCTGCCGTTCACCACCAGCGCGTCGGTGCCCTCGCGCAGGTGGAAGCGCACCAGCTCGCGCAGCACCGCCTCGTTCACCCCGCCGTCGTGGAACGGGGTGACCAGGGCGACGCCCGAGCCGGTGAAGAGCCAGGTCCCGCCGGAGCCGTCCGCCACGTTCAGAGCCGGTTGAGGTCCATGATGTCGCCGGGCATCACGTCGCCCTCGGGGTCGTCGGGGTCCAGGTCGCGCTCGGTGGAGTCGCGGAAGTCGTCGCTGGCCTCGTCGCCGACCGTCTCGTGGAAGGAGCGGAAGACGGTGCCGCCGCACTTCCCGCAGGTCATGTCCGGCGGCGGCGAGTCGTCGTCGAAGAAGTAGTCCTTCCCGCACTTCTCGCAGACCAGCGTGAGCACGGTGCCGGTGGGCTCGCTGCCGCCCCGGGGCTCGCCCGCGGGGTTGTCGCGGGGCTGCTCGTCGGCGCCCTTCGCCTGTGCCGGTCCGGCGTCGCTCCCCGAGTCGTACCGTTCCTCGACCATCGTCGTCTCCTCGCGTTGTCCGGGTCACCGGCGCGAACGCACGGAATGTACCGGGAACGAAAGTGCCAGGTGCCAAGTGCCAAGTGCTAAAGTGCCAAGTGCTAAAGTGCCAAGTGCCAAGTGCTCAGGGCTGCGTACGAGCGGATGCGTTGGTGCGGCGACGATGGTGCCGCGACGATGCGAGTGAACTCGCCGCTACAACGGCCCACAGTCCGCCTTCGCGGACACCACGCCCCCCCCCCCCGTGCACATCGCCCCAACCGGTGTCATCCCGAGGCGAGGTCCCGCCGGGTCCTGCCTCCACGCCGTTGGCGACAGCGCCGTGAGGATCTGACCGCGGACGCCACGCGGCCCGGGCGCGGCAGCGGCATGACAGCCGGCCCGCTACCCTCCCGAATACCCACCACCGCCCCGCATTGCCGCCCATCCGCAACCACGCCCCGGTTCACGCCGCGATGCTTTCCCCACCCGACGATGGTGTCCGCGAAGGCGGACTGTGTGCCGTTGTAGCCGCGAGTTTACTCGCATATTCGACACGACATCCCGCCACCCACCCGTGTCAATCCAGCCCCACCGCCTTCCGCACCCTGGCCATCGTGACGCCGGCGACCTCGCGGGCGCGGCGGGCGCCGTCGGCCAGCACGTCGTCCACGTCGCCGGGGCGGGCGAGGAGCTCCTCGCGGCGCGCGCGCATCGGGGCGAAGTACTCCCACAACGCCTCGAACAGGCGCTGCTTGAAGTCGCCGTAGCCGATGCCGCCGGTGCGGTGCTCGTTCTCCATCCGCCGCACCTCGTCCTTGGGCGCGAAGAGCTTGTAGAGCGCGACCACGGTGGAGGCGGACGGATCCTTGGGGTCCTCGAGCGGCGTGCTGTCGGTGACGATCTGCATCACCCGCTTGCGCGTGGCCTTCTCGTCGCCGAAGAGATTGATGGCGTTGCCGTAGCTCTTGCTCATCTTCTGGCCGTCGAGCCCGGGGACCACGGCCACGTCTTCGCTGATCTGCGCGTCGGGGAGCTTGAGCGTGCCCTCGCCGTAGGCCTCGTTGATCTTGATGGCGATGTCGCGCGTCATCTCCAGGTGCTGCTTCTGGTCCTTGCCCACCGGCACCACGTCGACGTCGTAGAGCAGGATGTCGGCGGCCTGGAGGACGGGGTAGACGAAGAGGCCCACGTTGGCCGCGATCCCCTTCTCCACCTTCTCCTTGTACGATACGGCGCGCTGCATCAGCCCCATCGGGGTGACGGTGCTCAGGATCCACATCAGCTCGGTGTGCAGCGCCACGTCGCTCTGCCGCCAGAACACCGTGCGCGCCGGGTCGAGACCGCACGCCATCAGGTCGATGGCGGCCTCGCGGATGTACGTGCGCAGCTCGGCCGCGTTCTGGGTGGTGGTCAGGGCGTGCAGGTCGGCCATGAACAGGAACACCTCGCCCTGGCCCTGCAGCTCCACCATCGGCCGAATCGAGCCGAAGTAGTTGCCCACGTGCAGCGTGCCCGAAGGCTGGAGCCCGGTGAGGATGCGCTTCATTGCGTTCGACTGTCCGATGCTGACGGTGTTGACGATGCGACTGAAGTCGCGGCTACAACGGCACGCAGTCCGCCTGCGGCGCGGCGGTCTGGCCCCGGTGGCGGCGTTCGGCCTAACTTAGCGCGCGCCGGAAAGCACCGGCAACCCGCATCCGCCCCGGTTCTCGACCGCATCGTGAGCGAAACGCCCGACCCGCTCGCCGGCCTCCGCGCCCCGCCCGCGCCGCCCGACGCGCGCGCGTCCTCGCTGCTGCGCCCGCCGAGCGGCGCGCTCCGCGAGGGCGAGACGGTGATCGTCGGCCTTCCCTACGACGGCGGCATCCCCACCCGCCCCGGCGCGCGCTTCGGGCCGCGGGCGATCCGCGAGGCACTGGCGGCGTTCGGCACCTGGGACGGCGAGCGCGACGCCAGCCCCGCCACCGATCTCGGCGACCTCGCGCTGCCGACCACGGACGGGCGCGAGGCGCACCGCCGCATCGAAGAGGCCGCGCGCACCGTGTTCGCCGCGGGGGCGCGGCCGATCTTCCTGGGCGGCGACCACGGCTGCACGGGGTCGGTGATCCGCGGGCTCGCGGCGGCGCGTCCGGGGCTGCGGCTCGGGCTGATCACCATCGACGCGCACCTGGACGTGCGGGAGTACGCGAACGACGCGTCGCTCTCCAGCGGCACCCCCTTCCGCCGCGCGCTGGAGACGGAGATCGTGGGCGGCGAGCGCGTGGCGATGATCGGCATCCGCCGCTTCGCCAACGCCCGCTACTACCTGGACTGGGCCGCCGCGCGGCGCATCCGCCTGTTCCCGGTCGACGAGCTCGCGCGCGACGGCGCCGCCGCCACCGCGGCCGCCGCGCTCGACGCCGCCACGCGGGACGCCGACGCGCTGTATCTCTCGATCGACATGGACGCGGTCGACGCCGCGTACGCACCGGGTGTCAGCGCGAGCGGCATCGGCGGGATCACGGCACGGGAGATGATCGAGCTGGTGACGATCATCTCCACCCACCCCAAACTGATCGCTGCCGACGTGATGGAGCTCTCGCCCCCGTACGACCAGGACGCGCGCACGGCGAAGCTGGCCGCGCGGCTGGTACTCGAGCTGCTCGCGGGGAGAGCGTGATGAAGATCAGCAAGTCCCCGCCGAAGCGGCTCATCTACGTGCAGATCTCCCCCGAGCGGATCCTGCTGCGGCGCGTCGCGACGGGCGAGACCGTCGACGACGTGCCACAGGTCGCGATCGACGCGCAGGGGACGGTGGTGGCGTGCGGGCGGGCGGCGGCGGAGGCGGCGAAGTGGCGGCTGGACGTGCGGCTGGTGAACGGCTTCTCGCACCCGCGCTCCCTGATCGGCGACGTGGAGGCCGCCGCCGTCACCCTCCGCTGCTTCCTGGAGAGGCTGACCCCGGGAATGCAGCGGCGGTGGCGCAGGGCGAAGCCCGACGTGGTGATCCACCCGGCGGACATCCGCGACCTGAGCGGGCTGGAGGCGTGGGGGCTGCAGCGCGTGGCCGAGCTGGCCGGCGCGCGGAACGTGCGCCTCTGGCTGGGCGAGGAGCCCGCGTACGAGACGCTGGCCCTCGGCGCGCCGCAGGCGAGCGGCTCGTTCCTCACGCCCAGCACGGCGCTCAAGGCTTCGCGCCGCTGAGCGCCCGTCCCATCCGGCCAGCCTCTCGCACCGCCGCACTTTCGCACCCTCGCACCCGTCCGGTATCTTCCGGCCCTCGCTCACTGAACCCGAACGGAAGATCCCGATGCTCCCCGACCATCGCAGCGACGGCATGCAGGAATACGGCTTCGGCACGCGCGCCATCCACGCCGGGCAGCGGCCGGACCCCACCACCGGCGCCATCATGACGCCGGTGTTCCAGACCAGCACCTACGTGCAGCCGGAGCTCGGCCGCCACCTGGGCTACGAGTACGGGCGCACCCACAACCCCACGCGCGAGGCGCTGGAGGGGAACGTCGCCGCGCTCGAGGGCGGGCGCCACGGGCTGGCGTTCGCGTCGGGGCTGGCGTCGACCGACACCATGATCAAGCTGCTCTCCGCCGGCGACCACGTGGTCTGCGGCGAGGGGGTGTACGGCGGCACCTACCGCCTGTTCGACCAGGTGATCTCGCGGATGGGGATCGAGTTCACCTTCGTCGACTCGGCGTCGCTCGACCAGATCCGCGCGGCGGTGCGGCCGAACACGAAGCTGGTGCACGTGGAGACGCCGACCAACCCGATGATGCGGCTCACCGACATCGCGGCGGCGGCGGAGATCGCGCACGCGGCGGGCGCGTGGCTGAGCGTGGACAACACCTTCGCCTCGCCCTACAACCAGCGGCCGCTGGAGCTCGGCGCCGACCTGGTGATGCACTCCGTGACCAAGTACCTCAACGGGCACTCGGACATGGTGGGCGGCATCCTGGTCGTCCGCGACGACGAGCTGCACGAGCGCCTGCGCTTCCTGCAGAACGCCGCCGGCGCCATCCCCGGGCCGTGGGACTGCTGGCTGGCGCTGCGGGGGACGAAGACGCTGCACGTGCGCATGGCCGCGCACAACGCCAACGGCCAGCGCGTGGCCGAATGGCTCTCGGAGCACCCCAAGGTGCCGCGCGTGTTCTACCCCGGCCTCCCCAGCCATCCGCAGCACGAGCTCGCGAAGCGGCAGATGCGCGGCTTCACGGGGATGGTCACGCTGGAGGCCGGCTCGCTGGAGAACGCGCGGAAGCTGGTGAACGGCGTGAAGATCTTCGCGCTCGCCGAGTCGCTGGGCGGTGTGGAGAGCCTCATCGGCCACCCGGTGATGATGACGCACGCCTCCGTCCCCGTCGACCGCCGCCAGGCGATGGAGCTCAGCGACGGCATCGTCCGCCTCTCCTGCGGCATCGAGGACGTGGAGGACCTGATCGCCGACCTGGACCAGGCGCTGGCGGGCGGCTGAGGGGCACGCCCCCGCGGGAGGAGGCAGAACCGCCCGGGTCCGCTTCGGACCCGGGCGGTTTGCGCGCGGGCGGGTAAGTTCCGGACGGTCAATCATACCGATCTCCACGATCAACTGTGCATTCGTGCAAGACCCCCAAGACGTCATC
>DASYJZ010000129.1:0-5700 GCA_035995965.1 Longimicrobium sp.
AGCTGCTCGCCATGGCCGTGCTGCGCGGGTTTGCCGAAGCGCTCGACGAGCACTCCGCCGTTCGCCGTGATCACCCGCTGCGACGCGACGTTCTCGGGGTCCGTGGTGAGCTCGACGTAATCCAGGCCCTCTGCTTTCGCCTCGGGAAGGAGCAGCTTCAGCGCGCGCGTCGCGTAGCCCAGGCCGCGCTTCCAGGGGACCACGGCGTAGCCGATGTGGCCGAGCACGTGCGGCGGCAGCGTCGACGCGCCCGGCTGCCAGCGCAGGCCGATGCTCCCGCAGAACTCCCCGTCCCACATCCACTTCCGGTATCCGGGGAGCCGCGGCACGGTCGAGCCGTCCGGCAGGGTCACCGGCGGCCCCTTCGCCTCCCGGTCCACCATCTCCCGGAGAAACCCGGATGGGTCGGCACCGATCCTGGCGAGCTGCTCGCGCACCGCTGCCTCGGGGCGCGTGTTGTCCGGCGACCACCCACGCTCCAGCGCGGCCACGTAGCCCGGCAGGTATCGCTCGGCAGGCCAGACCAGGTGCATGGGCGGACGCGCCCCGGTCAGCGGAACCAGGTGGCGATGGTGTAGCGCACGCCGTGGGTGACGGGCGTCACCTCGTGCGTGGTCTCGGCGCGGAAGGCGACGAGCGAGCCCGGCTGCGCGGCCGCGGCGACCCTGAGCTCCGGGCCGCTGTAGGGTCCGTGGAAGACCAGCGACCCGCCGCCGTACGTCCCCGCCTCGGGCTCGTCGGACTTTTGGCTGAGGAAGATGACCGCCGAGATGCGGCGGAACCGCGAGTCGTCCCACACCATCGGCGTGTTCCCGTCCTGGTGCGGCACGAAGAAGTCGCCCTCGTCGTAGCGGAGGAACTGCGGCTCCTCGCACTCCGTCAGCGCGACCCCGAAATGTTCTTCGATCTTCGCCTTCTCCTGCATCAGGCGCAGCTTCACCCGTGCGCGCGTCTCCGCCGCGACCGCGACGCGGGTCGTCTTGCGGACGGACGACTGCACCATGCCACCCGCGTCGCTGCTGAGCACCGTCGCCGCGATGCCGCCGGCCGCGTTCAGCTCGGCGACGAGGTCCGCCAGCATTGCGACGTCGAGGAAGTCTTCGATTTCGAGCAGATCGATCACGGGCGGGATCCAGAGCGGAAGGAGAGTGCGGAAGGGCGGATGGAATGTCGTCCGGACCGGCGAAGAATTACCGGGCAGGGTCCGGCGGCACCTGCTGGAAGCTGGAGTAGACGGGTGCCTCGAAGCGGCCGCTGGCGTCCCAGGCGGGCTGCATCGACTCGGCGCGGAGAGTCACGGAGCCCGAGACGGTGTGCGATCCCTGGTCGTAGCTGTCGATCACCAGCGTCCCCGCCGAGGGCGGGAACCAGCCCGCGTCGCCGCCCACGATCTTTCCGAGCTCGCCCTGGCTCTCGGCCACGGGATACGTGCCCGGCCCGGTGAAGCGCACCCGGACCCGCACGTACTCGTCGTAGAAGTACTTCGGGTCCGGCCGGCGTCCGACCACGGTGAGCGAGTCGCCCTGGAGCACCGCGTATGCGTTGCCGCGCCATGCCGCACCGTCCCAGGTGCCCTCGAACGTCCCCTGCTGAAGCGACCCGATCCCGAACAACCCACCCGAGCAGCCGGCCAGGAGCCCGGCGGCGAGCGCCATCCCCACGAACGCGAAACTTCGTCTCATGTAATCTCCCGTGTGGTGACGTTTGGTGAGCGAGTACCGGGACCTGCGCCGGCTAAAACGTTCGAGCTCCGGCGAATGTGTCAGCCGGCGACGCGGGTGCCCGTCTCGGCCGCGGGTGCAGCGCGACCGGCGCCGTCGGACGTGGATACGCACGCAGAACGCTACCGCCAGCCGGCCACGGTCTCCGCCACGAAGTCGTCGAAGCGGCGGGGCGCGTGGCCCACGACGGCGGCGGTCTCTTCCAGCTGCGCGTCGGTGGCGCGCAGGCCCTGCGTCTGGAACAGCTGGTACATCAGCGCGAAGTCGTAGACCATCCACGCCGGGAGCATCTGCAGCGACTGGCGGCTCCACTCCGCCAGGTCGTCGCCGGCGTAGCGCACCTCGCGCCCCGCCGCCCGCGCGTACGCCGCCGCCGTGCCCTCGCCCGTGAGCGGCTCGGGGCCACCAGCGCGTACGTCTTCCCCTCGTGCCCGCCCTGCGTGAGCGCGTTCACCGCCGCCTCGGCGATGTCGCGCACGTCCACGCGCGAGATCCCGGCGCCGCCGATCGGCTGCGGATAGACACCGTACTGCAGGATGACGTCGCGGTACCAGTAGTCGTTCTGGTAGAAGTTGTTCGGGCGCAGGACGGTGAAGGGGATGCCGCTGGCCTCCAGCGCGCGCTCGATGCCGATCTTGGAGGCGAAATGCGGCACGTGCGGCCCCTTCTCCACGTCGTGCACGGAGAGGTAGACGATGCGGCTGGCGCCCACGCGCTTCGCCTCGTTCACCGCGGCGAGGCCTTCCTGCAGCTCGGTGTTCACCACGCCGTTCAGCAGGAAGAGCGCATCGGTGCCGGCGAAGGCATGCTCGTACGTCGCCGGCTCCGCCAGGTCGCCGATCACCGCCTGCGCGCCCTCAGGCAGCGTCGCCGCGCGCTCGGCCGAGCGCGTCAGCACGCGCACCTCTTCGCCCCGCGCCAGCAGCCCCCGCACCACCGCGCTCCCCACCGTCCCCGTACCGCCCAGGATGAGATGACTCACGTCGCGCTCCACGTCGATTCGGGATATCAGACCGCCGCGGGGCCGATCCCCCGCGGCGTTAGCATCGCATGCTACAGCGGCGATCCGCCACCCGCACCACGGACGGTGACCGCCCCGCGTTCAGTGGTTATGACACCGTCGACCACGATCAATCGTGCAACGGCGGCGCAGGCGTTCCAGACCGAGAGCGGGGTGATGCGGTAGGTGTGCACGTGCTCGGGCGACTTCACCAGCTCGGCGAAGCGCGCCAGGCGGTCGCGTGCCTCGGCGAACCGCGGGCTGGCCACCTCGGCCAGCACGCTCTGGTCGCCCTGCACGATCAGCGGATTTTCGGGGCGGTGCGTCGTCATCCGTGCTGCATGGACCCGTGGAGGGAGCGGCTGCCGCGGGAAGCATGGAAGAGTAGCGCGTCGGCGGGGCGCACGAAAGCGGCCGGAGTGAGCGGGGTGCGCGTCCCTCGGCAGCGGGCCCATCGTCAACGGGATTTCGGTTACGGACACACGGAACCGGGCGAGGCCACTTATCCCAATCCTGAAAAAGAACGGGTCTCACACGGGGTCAACGGAGTCAACGGTGAACATCAGCTCCGTTGACTCCGTCGACCCCGTGTGAGACCGCGGTTTCCCCTTGGACAGTCCTGGACAGCCGGATTCGGGATCAGAACGCGGACGCTATCGTCGAGCATGGGCAGCTGCGACAGGAGCGCGGCGTTCTCGCCGGCGAGCACCCTGTCGTGAGTGGCATCGGCGACGGGGATCGCCCTCAGGTGAAGCTGGCCGCGACAAGCACTACGGCCGCTGCAATCACCACGGGGAGCAGCATGAACTTCAAGGCGCGTGCGTTCATGGGTTTCTCCTATGATCTGGAGCACGGGTGTCGGGCGAAACGGCCGTTGCGGGAGGATGGAGCTTTAGTCTCAGTCTCGGATCGATCGAAGTCCTGGATCTTGTTCCGCGCCTGGAGCGCTCAGCGGGCCACGGCGCTGCACGGCGAGAGTTGGCATCTTCTGCGCCGCCTGTCAGACACGCTTCCGCCGTGCGTTAAACGCTTTGGCCGTCCGTGATTACGCGCTCCGGAGCCGCCCGGCCCCAACTCGCGGGTGGAGCACCGTTGTCCCGGGGCCGAGACAAAATTGTCTCGCGTCCCCGAGATGCCGATCGCCGCCTGCGCGCTCTCGGGAAGGACGCGGCGGAGCACATCATTCAACTGGCGTTTCGTTGGACGGGCCCGTGCCCGCGCCCGGGAATCAGCCCGGGTCCACCGGGTGCGGCACCATACGGGCGAGGCCGCCCCACGCGATTTCGTGGAACTGCGCGTCCATCTCCTGGGCGCCGGGACGCGCGCCGCGGTTGAGCCACCAGCGCATCATCTCCACGAGCGCGGCGGCGAAAAGGCGCGCGGTCGCCGCCGCCGGCAGGGAGGTGGTGCCGGCCCCGGGGCAGAGCTCGGCCATCCGCCGCTCGATCATCCCGGCGAGGTGGCCCGTCAGCAGGTCGGCCACGGGCTCGCGCAGGGCGGACTGCTCCAGCGCGCGCTGGAAGTGGTGGTAGTCCGCCACGTGGCTGAACAGCTCCGCCACCGGCGCCAGGCGGCGCGAGCCGCTCGCGCGGGCCAGGAAGTCCGCCTCCAGCCAGTCGAAGAAGCGCTCGGCGTCGCTCAGCAGCAGGTCGTGCTTGTTGCGGAAGTGCGCGTAGAAGGTGGCGCGCCCGACCCGCGCGCGATCCAGCACCTGCTGCACGCTGATGTCGTCGAACCGGTTCGCGAGCATCAGCTCCACCAGCGCGTTGCCGAGCGCCCGGCGCGTGCGCACCACGCGCCGGTCCGGTCCGCGTTTCCGAACACTCCGCGGTGGCTTGTTCATCATCCCGTCTTCCCGGGTGACAGTGCCGGAGCCCGCGCCTACACTGCGCAGGGGGACGATGCCACCTGCACACGGGAGCGGTCAATGCGGCGCGAGCGACTGGGTGGATGGGCGATGATCGCCGGAGCGGTGATGGGGCTGGTGACGATGGCGTTCCATCCCACCGGCGGCGGGGAGCCGCTGCTGAGCTTGGCGGTGCACGCGCTGGCCATCGCCGGGGTGCCGGTCCTGTTCTACGGAGGATGGGTGCTCACGCGCCGGCTGTCGGAGGGCGGCCCGCTGGCGGAGCTGGCGCTCGCGTTCTACGGCGTGTCCGCGGTCGCCACGCTGCTGGCCGCCACGGCGAGCGGGCTGCTCGCGCCGGATCTCATCGCGCGGGCGGGGGGGCTGCAGGGCGAGGCGCGCGCGGCCGCGGATGCGGTGATGCACTACAACTTCGCGCTGAACCAGGCGTTCGCGAAGGTGCTGGTCGCGGCGTCATCCGTTGCGATCGGGCTGTGGTCGATGGAGATCGTGCGGACGCGGCTGATGCGGCGCGCGACGGGTCTCTTTGGCTGCGTCGTCGCGGCTATCGTCCTGCTCGCCCTGTTCTCCGGGCACCTGACGCTGGGCGTGCACGGGTTCGGCGCGGTGGTGCTCGCCCAGGCGGTCTGGCTGATCCTCGCCGGTGCGGAGCTGCGCCAGGCGGCATCGCCGGGGGAACCGCACCGCTGACCTGATTTCTGGCGACTTCGCCGCCTGCGCATCGCGCTCGGGGGAAAAACAGCCTGGCTTCGACCGAAGGATCTGTAGCCGCGGCTGCGACACCTTTCGAGGATCACGGTGTTCCTCCGGATCCCCTCATACCGATTTCCGAAATCGATTGTGCAAAGGGACGTCATCCCGAAGGCGCCGCCGCTCTGTACCTGAACGAACGCTGAACCGTGGCGGCGCCGAGGGATCTAAGACCTGTCGCCGCGACGAAGCCGACCTTCATCGCGGCGGAAAGTCTAGATCCCTCGGGTGCCGCCAAGCACTGGTGACGCGTCCAGCCCGGCGCAGCGGCACCGCTCGGGATGACGTCTCAAGGTTTGGAGCGGATACCCAGACATTCTGCGAAATCGGTATCAGAAGCCGATGCGGGGGGTCTCCCGGGC
>DASYJZ010000130.1:0-4229 GCA_035995965.1 Longimicrobium sp.
CCGCGGCCGCGGCGCCCTCTCCCTGCGCCTTAGAGCGCAATCCCTCTCCCGTACCGGGAGAGGGTGGGTAGCCGCCGCGTTGGTGCAGCCTGCGAGCAGTTTCGCGATGCAACCGTGGCGATGCCGGTTCGGTCCGGCGCAGGCGTCCGGAACGGATCGTCCTGATACGCGAGCCGCCGCCCGGGTCCGGACGGCGGCTCGTCTTCCATCTGCCGGCAAAACCCGTCAGCGGCGGCCGGTGAGCAGGCCGCGGAGGCTGGAGGGGAGGAACTGCGTCGCGCCGTCGAGGGCCTCGATGGCGGCCTCCAGCGTGTCCTCGTCGCCCTCCCAGTGGTCCATCAGCACTTCCTCGCCCGCGTGGCTCAGGAGACGAGAGAGCGCCAGCGCCACCAGGAACACGTCCTCGATCTCGCCCAATCCCGGGATCCAGTCGGGGATCAGGTCGGCGGGGAGGGCGGCGTAGGCGATGGCCCCCACCACGATCGCCTTGTCGGTGTTGGAGACGCGCGGGTCGCGCGCCAGCCCCCAGAGCAGCTTCAGGAAGTGCGGGATCTCGCGCACCATCTCGCGCAGGTCCAGTTCCGCCGCGCGCGGCGCCGGACGCGAGGACCGTGCGCGCCGGGCGGCTACCCGCGGGCTGCGGCGCGGCCGCGCGGGCCCCGCCGAGGCGCCGCTGCGCGGGCCCACCAGGTCGTCGTCGTCCTCCTCCTCGTCCAGGCGCGCCCGAACCGGGATCCTCCGCTTCTCGTCAGCCATCCGTCCCCTCTCCGATGTGGTTCCGTCCCTCGGTCACCCCGCGGCCTGGCCGCCGCGCGGGTCGCCTTCGGGCGGGCGCGCAGGGCGTGGAAGCTGCGCGGGCGGCGGTGCGTCGTCGTCGGGCGTGATCACGTTCTCCACCTCGCGGATCACCGTGCGCCCGGCCTCGGTGATCCCCGAGACCACGCGCCCCGCGGTGCCCATCACCCCCAGCGCGCCCTTGATGGTGCCGAACGCGAGCCCTTGGCCGCGCATCTTGTCTTCCAGCATCTCGCTGAACTTCTGGAAGACGCCGGGCTCCCGCAGGCTCTCGCGGGCGTACTTGGACGAAAGGAACTCGACGTAGTCGAGCGCCTGGTAGACCTGCGCCTCGGGAAGCGCCTCGATGTGGCGGATAAGCCGGGCGCGCAGCAGATCGTGCATGTCTCGGGCCTTCGGTGCAACGGGTCAGCCGGGTGCGGGCGCGATTTCCGTGCCCTTCCGGCGATGGCTGGCGTCCTCCCGCGTACGTCCGGCGCGGGGCCGGGGTTTCGCTTCGCAATGTGACCGCCGGCGCGCGCGGGGGCAATCGTTGCCGCCGGCGCGGTGCGGCTTCCGCGGCGAGCCTCGCACGTCCGCGGTTAGATCCTTCGGCCCGGCGAAGCCCACCGCGGACTCAGGACACCGTGAGGACGGGCCTCAGGATGACACCACTGAGGCCGAGGTGATCACACGACTCCCTCTGCATCCGACCGAGTACCGGGCCGGGCCGCGTTGCCGCTGCTGGCGGGGAAACCTAGCTTCCGCGGTGGGAATCGACCCGTCCCCCGCTCACCGGCCACGATGCTTCCCCACCCCGCGCGTCCCAGCCTGCGCCGCGCCCGTGCCGTCGCGGCGCTGGTTGCCCTTTCGCTTTCGGCCGCGCCGCTCGCGCCCGTCCCAGCCGCCGCGCAGGAACGGCATCGGCCGGATGATGCGGTGCTCTGGGCGGGCGCGGGCGCGCTGCTCGTCGGCTCGGCGCTGCTGGACCGCACCATCGAGAGCGGGGTGCAGCACGGCGGAGGAACGCGCCTGGAGTGGCTTTCCCATCGGCTGAACTACGTCGGGCGGCCGCAGTACGCGGTAGCCGCGCTCGGCGCCACGTACCTCGGCGCGCGCCTAGCGCATGCGCCGCGGACGGCCGAGGGGGCCGAGCACGTCGCCATCGCCCTGCTCGCGTCAGGCGTGGCGAACGGCGCGCTGAAGACGATCGTGGGGCGCGAGCGGCCGGCGTTCACGGGCAGCCCGGACCGCTTCCGTCCCTTCAACACGAAGGATCACTGGCAGTCGTTCCCCTCCGGCCACGCCACCGTCGCCTTCTCCCTCGCCGCCTCCATCTCCGAGGAGGCGGGGAGGCCGTGGGTGACCGCGGCGACGTACGGCACCGCGGCGCTGGTCGGCTGGTCGCGCGTGTACGACCACCGCCACTGGGCCAGCGACGTGGCCGGCGGCGCGCTGGTCGGCGTGGCTGCGAGCCGCTGGACCATCCACCGACTCCATTCGCGGCGGGCGGCGGCGGGCGATTCGGCCGCGTCTGCGTCCGTCGTGATCATCTCGCCGCTGCTGGGCGGGGTGATGGTGACGATTACCAGGTGAGCGCCCGCGGCGGCGCCCTCTCCCTGCGCCTGAGAGCGCAATCCCTCTCCCGTACCGGGAGAGGGGGTGGGTACTTCGGCGGAAGCGCGCCCTGCGAATGGCCGTGCGACGGCAGCGGTAATGCTGCCGGCTGGGACGGCGAAGGCGCTGGGAAATCCAACCTCTCCCGGTACGGGAGAGGTGGCGAGCCTTGGCGAGCCGGAGAGGGCGCTGAGCCGCCGGGACCGCCGAACGCGGCTACGCACGTTTGATTGACGCGCCGTCGCGAACGGGCCTAGCTTTCCCGTGTATGGCAGGCAGCACCCGACTCTCTCTCACGAATGCACGGAAGCCCAGGCAGATGCCGATCTATCCGCTCCGCAAGCTGAACCCGTCCGCCGAGTCCGTGGACCTGTACGACCGGTGGCTGGGCGAGCTGCGGGAGGCGCTGGAGCGCGGCGACGACCGCTGGGAGCTGTGCCGGCGGACGCTCACCGGGATCTTCTACCCGCAGCTCGAGGGCGTGGACCCGGCCACCCTCCCGCTCGCCACGCAGGTGGCGCTGGCGCAGATGGACGCGCGCAACGTGACGCTGGAGCCCGAATACTACGCGGAGATCGACGAGGAGAAGTTCAACCAGCGCAAGCCGCTGCTCTGGATGTGGCAGATGTTCGACAGGAGCCCGCTGGGGCAGAACATCCACCTGGGGCCGCGCTTCAGGCGGGTGCTGGCGCCGTTCATCTTCAAGCGCGTGGGGAAGAACTTCAAGGCGTTCCACAACGTGGAGTTCAGCTTCGGGTACAACCTGGAGGTGGGCGACGACGTGGTGGTGCACCGCAACGTGCTGCTGGACGACCGCGGTGGGATCGTGATCGGCAACAAGGTCTCGATCTCGGACTACGCCAACATCTACTCGCACACGCACTCCATCGTCGACCAGCTCGACGTGAGCGACCTGCAGACGGTGCTCGACGACGGCGTGCGCATCACCTACCACGCCACCGTGCTGGCCGGCACGCACGTGGGCGAGAACGCGATGGTGGGCGCGATGGCCGTCGCCACCAAGGACGTGCGCCCGTACCACGTGAACGTCGGCATCCCGGCCAAGTCGGTGCGCGTGAAGCCGAACGCCCCGCCCGAGGCCTACAAGCTGATCTCGCGCCGCGAAGCCGCCGCGGAGCCGGCGCCGTCTTCCGCGGGCGAAGACTGAGGGCGTTCCGCCGCGGTCCTGCGTCACACCGGGCCGTGTCGCCGCCGCGGCCCCAGATCCTTCGGTCTGCATGCTCCGGGGTGAACGCAGCCGCGGTGTGGCCGACCTCAGGATGACATCGTTTTCGCGAAGGGACTGGTGAGCACGGCAACCAGCACCTGGCACTTGGCACTTAAGCACCTGGCACTATCCCGAAAGGCAGTCGCATGACCGAAACAGCCCCCGCGACGATTCCGGTCGAGACCACCGACCCGGTGAACGCGGCGATCCTCGCGGTCTCCGAAGACCGGCTGCAGGGGTTCCAGGAGGAGCCGTTCCGCGAGATCGCGCACCTCTCCGGGATCGAGCTGGAGACGGTGCTGGAGCGCATCCGGGCCATGCTCGCGTCGGGCACCATCCGCCGCGTACGGCAGACCTTGATGGCGACCAACCTGGCCCCCGGCGCGCTGGTGGCGTGGAAGGTGGCGCCGGAGTCGCTGGACGCGGCCTTCAACTACATGTTCCGCGAGGACCCGTTTAGCGGCCACGTGGTCATCCGCAGCACCGACGGCGATACGCCCGGCAGCGTCTACCGGCTGTGGACCACGCTCAAGGTGCCGCAGGGCTTCTCGTTGCGGAAGCACGCCGAGTACCTGCGCGGCAAGGTGGGGGCGGAGTCGTTCAAGCTCAT
>DASYJZ010000131.1:0-8489 GCA_035995965.1 Longimicrobium sp.
TTCAAAATCTTTTCTCTCGGTTCCTCTGCGTCTCTGCGTGAAACGGCAGTTCAGTGGGTCGGCCGCGCGAAGAGATGTGCGTAGCGCCCGTATCCCTCCGCCTGCAGCCGCTCGGCCGGCACGAACCGCAGCGCCGCCGAGTTGATGCAGTAGCGCAGCCCCGTCGGCGCCGGACCGTCGTCGAACAGGTGGCCCAGGTGCGAGTCGGCGTGGGTGGAGCGCACCTCGGTACGTACGCCGAACGAGCGGTCCACGCGGCGCTGGACGTTCGCCGGCTCCAGCGGGCGCGTGAAGCTGGGCCACCCGGTGCCCGAGTCGAACTTGTCCGTCGAGCTGAACAGCGGCTCGCCGGAGACCACGTCCACGTAGATCCCGGGCCGGTGGTTGTTCCAGTACTCGTTGCGGAACGGGTACTCGGTGTCCGCCTGCTGTGTGACCGAATACTGGATCGCGGTAAGCGTGCGGCGCAGTTCCGCGTCGCTCTTCTTCACGTAGGTGGGCGCCGCGGACTGCCGGGTCGCCGCCGTCTGCCGCGGGGCGGCCGCCTGCCGGGTCGCCTGCGCCGCCAGCGGCCCCGCGAGCGCGGTCCCGACCAGCAGCAGGGCGGCGAGCGTGGCTGTCGAAGTCTTTTTCATCGGACCTGCTCCTCCGTTCGATTCGTACCGGGAACCCCGTCTCAGTGCTGCCCGCCCGCCGCGTCGCCCCACAGCTCCCGCAGGCGGCGGTCCCGCCCGCAGCCGATGCGGTAGGCGTTGTAGTGCGTGGGGTTCCGCTCGGCGAAGTCCTGGTGGTACTCCTCCGCCGCGTAGAACGGCATCGCGGCGGCGACCTGCGTCGTCACCGGCCGGGTGAAGTGCCGCTGCACCGTCGCCTTCGACGCCTCCGCCAGCCGGCGCTGCTCCGCCCCGCGCGTGAAGACGATCGAGCGGTACTCCGGCCCGTGGTCGCAGAACTGCCCGTTGGTGGAGGTGGGGTCGATGCTGTGCCAGTACACGTCCAGCAGCCTGGCGTAGCTGGTCCGCGCGGGGTCGAACACCACCTGCACCGACTCCGCGTGGCCGGTGCGCCCCGTCCCCACGTCCTCGTACGCGGGGTTGGGGACGGTCCCGCCCGAGTACCCCGAGGTCGCCGAGACCACCCCCGGAACGTGCTCGAACGCCTTCTCCATCGACCAGAAGCACCCGCCAGCGAACACCGCCGTGTCCGTCGCGAAGGCGTACGTCGCCGCCGGCGCGGGTGCAGCAGCCGCGCGCGTGCCCCGCGGCAGGAAGGCGCCCGCGGTGAGCACCACCGCCGCGGTGGCGAGGGTGCCGGAGATCATGCGAACGGGCGTGGCGCGCATTTCGGTCCTGTTGCTCGGGTGCGTTTGCTGAACCACGCAGGTGGATACGGATACCCCGTTGCTCGTGGATGCATCCATCCCTTACTGCGACGTTGTTTGGAGTGAGTTGGGGACGCGCCGGTTACACTGCCGGCGGGCAAGAAGATGGTGCGGAGAAGATAGCGTCGCGCGACGCGCTTGGCGTGGTGCGCCTCCCGGGGGTCGCTCCGGCTACCGACCCACCAATCGCGTGCGACTCATCCACGGATCAGCGCCCCGCCGCACCGAACCGCAAGGCGGCGACGGGGTACCGGGCGCACCCAACGTCCTGCACCCACCTTCAGGCGAGACCCTCCGCGTGCGCAGAACCCTGAAGCAGATCGCGGCCGAATATGGCGCCGTAGCGGTGGTGGTGTACCTGGCGATCTTCGCCGCCGTCCTGCTGGGCTCCTGGGCGGCCATCCGCCTGGGCTGGAAGCCGGGAAGCGCGGGAGGCGGCCTGGGGAGCTTCGCCGCCGCCTACATCGCGACCAAGCTCACGCAGCCGCTGCGCATCGCCGCCACCCTCGCGCTCACCCCGCTGGCCGCGAAGGCCTACGAGCGGATGCGGCCCTCCGTACGCCGCAGTGGCAGCGTCGACCCGCCCACGCGCGCCGAAACACCGGAGAGCGCCGAGCCCGGCCAGTAGCCCGTCGCGAAGCACCAGGATCGTCGATGCACCACAGCCGGTAGTCCGCGCAGGCGGACTTCGTGTCGTTGTTGCAGCGATTTCAATCGCCCCTTCCCGCCCTCCTCGCACCACTCGCCGACCGCCCCTTCCAGTCCACCACGCGGTACGCAAAATGCCCATCCCCCAGATCGCCGCCGGGCCGACGTGCGGGCGGTGTGGTCGGGCCGTCGCGATGGCCGCGGCGGCGGGGGAGGTCCGGGCGGAACACGGGGGAGACCGATGCGCATCCTGGTCGCCGACGACGAAGCCGCGAGCGCCGACTCGCTCGCGGAGCTGCTGACGCTCATCGGCCACCAGGTGGTCGGCCCCGCCTGCGACGGCGCCGAGGCGGTGCGCCTCGCCGCGCGCGAGAAGCCGGACCTGGCCATCTTCGACGTGGAGATGCCCCATATGTCCGGCCTTGAGGCGATCGACCAGATCACCCGCGCGCGCCCCATCCCCGTGATCGTCCTCACCGGCCACGACTGCCCCGAGTTCGTGGACCGCGCCGCCCAGCTCCCCGTCTTCAACTACCTCAGCAAGCCGGCGGGGGTGGAGCGGCTGATCCCCGCCATCCGCCTTGCCTCCGCGCGCTTCCTGGAGTGGTCGGCGCTGCACGGCCAGGTGAGCGCGCTGTCGCAGAAGATGGACGAGCGCAAGCTGGTGGAGCGCGCCAAGGGGATCCTGATGGAGCTGCGCGGCCTGGGCGAGGACGAGGCGTACCGGCTGCTGCAGCGCGAGAGCCAGCACCGCGGCCGGAGCATGGCCGAGGTGGCGCGCACCGTGATCGCCACGCGCGGGGTGGTGCGCCGCGTGGTCCGTCCGCCCGCGGAGCCCGCCGCCTGACGCGCGCGCCTCGCCCGCAACCCCGCCGCCGGCTGGAGCTGGTCCCCGCCGGCGGCGCCTCGTCCGCCTTCCTGCACGCCCTCGGCGCCGAGCTCGACGCCGTCCTCGCGACCGCGCACCACGTCGGCCGGCGGCTGGCGAGGGCCGCCGTCGCGGGTGACGCGCACGACTCCGGCGCGCTGCTGGACGCGCTGATCGCGCGCGCCGACGCGGAGCGCGTGGACCCGCGCGAGGCGTGGCTGCTGGCGGTGAGCGGCGCGGAGCTGCGGGCGCCGGGGCACGGGCGGGTGTTCGGCGAGGCGGCGGTGGGCGCGGGGTGCGCCGTCGTGGGGCTGGCCCCTCTTGACGCGGCAAGTCGATGTGCCGCATCGACTTTGCTGGAGCGTGCGGTCAAGGTGTGCGTGCACGAGATCGGGCATGCGGCGGGGCTGGAGCACTGTGCGGACCGCGCTTGCGTGATGTTTCCCTCGCGCGACATTGCCGACGTGGATCGCAAAGACAAACGATTCTGCCGGCGCTGTGCGAAAGACCTGCTGCACGCAACCCTTGATGCGGCGCGGACCTGAAGTTACGTTACCGCTGCCGTACGCAATTCGGCCCTCCACCCTCAACCGTTCTATTGCACCGCAACCCCTGCGCACGCCGCATGGCAGAGGCACGCCCATGAACCCGCAATCGCCCCGCTCGCTGCGCCGCGCCTACCTGGAGTGGGTGGAAGAGCGGGTGGAGGAGTTCAAGGACGCCATCCCGCGCTCGCGTCTGCTGGCCATCGCCGACGACGTGGTGGGCGACCTGCGGCTCTCCCGCGGCGGGCAGTACCAGCTCACCGAGGTGCTGCTCTGCGACGCCATGAACCGGCACCTCTTCCGCCTGCTCAAGCTCCCCGGCTACCGCACCTGGTGCGAGCAGCGGGCGACGGCCGGCGATGCGCCGGGCGAGGTGCGGGTGATCCCCTTTCGCGAGCTCGCGCCACCACCGTCCACCGTCATGGCGCGTCCCCTGGCCTTGGCCGAGGAAGACCAGGCGGTCGTGCTCGTCTGAAGGCTCGGCAACGGCCGTTTCACACGGAGCCGCGGAGGAACTGAGAGAACCGCTCTCGGTTCCTCCGCGTCTCTGCGTGAAACGGCAGTTCGTGGTTGTTGTTCCTTTCCGGGCGGCCTACATTCCGGGCAGCGACCCGACCTCACCAGGACTGAAAACGATGGCAAAGACCGCCACCTTCGACATCACCTCCAGCGTCGACCTGCAGGAGGTCGACAACGCCGTGAACCAGGCGCGCAAGGAGGTGCAGCAGCGCTACGACTTCAAGGGCGTCACCGCCGAGATCGACTTCTCCAAGAAGGACGGCACCCTCAAGCTGCTGGCCGACGACGACTACAAGCTCACGGCGCTGGTCGACGTCATCCAGAGCAAGCTGATCAAGCGCGGCGTGCCCATCCGCAACCTGGACTACGGCGAGGTGGAGCAGGCGTTCGGCGGCAAGGCGCGGCAGACCATCACCCTGGTGCAGAGCATCAGCACCGAAAAGGGGAAGGAGATCGTCCGCGCCATCAAGGAGGCCGGCTTCAAGAAGGTCAATGCGCAGATCCAGGACGAGCAGGTGCGCGTCACCTCGGCCTCTATCGACGAGTTGCAGGCGGTGATCGCGCACCTCAAGCAGCAGGACTTCGGGCTGGAGCTGGGCTTCGGCAACTTCCGCTCGTGACCGTGGGGGCACGCTCCTCCGCGCTCTTCCGGCGCGCGCAGGCCGTCACGCCCGGGGGCGTCAACTCGCCCGTCCGGGCGTTCCGCGCGGTCGGCGGAGAGCCGTTCTTCGTCGAAAGCGCCAGCGGGTCGCGCATCCGCGACGTGGACGGGAACGAGTACGTCGACTACGTGCTGAGCTGGGGGCCGCTGATCCTGGGCCACGCGCACCCCGCCGTGCTCGCCGCCATCGCCGCCGCCGCCGCGCGGGGGACGTCGTACGGCGCGCCGACCGAGGCCGAGGTGGAGCTGGCGGAACTGGTGCGCGAGCTGGTGCCGTCGATGGAGCAGGTGCGCTTCGTCAGCAGCGGCACCGAGGCGACCATGAGCGCGGTCCGCCTGGCGCGCGGCTTCACCGGGCGCGACTTCATCCTCAAGTTCGACGGCTGCTATCACGGGCACGGCGACTCCTTCCTGGTGAAGGCCGGCTCCGGCGTCGCCACCCTGGGCCTGCCGAACTCCCCCGGCGTTCCCGCCGAGCTGTCGAAGCTCACGCTCACCGCGCCCTTCAACGACCTGGATGCGGTGGAGGCGGTGTTCCTCGCCCACCCGGGACGGATCGCCGCGGTCATCCTGGAGCCGGTGGTGGGCAACGCCGGCTTCATCCCGCCGGACGACGGCTTCCTGGCCGCGCTGCGGGGAATCACGAAGGCGGACGGGGCGCTGCTGGTGTTCGACGAGGTGATGACCGGTTTTCGCGTCTCCCGCGGCGGCGCGCAGGAGCGCTTCGGCGTGCGGCCGGACCTCACCACGCTGGGGAAGGTGATCGGCGGCGGCCTCCCCGTCGGCGCGTACGGCGGCCGGGCGGACATCATGGCGCACGTCGCGCCGGCCGGCCCCGTCTACCAGGCGGGGACACTCTCCGGCAATCCGCTGGCGATGGCGGCCGGGCTCGCCCAGCTCCGCATCCTCCGCGACGACGATCCGTATCCCGAGCTGGAGCGGAAGACGGCGCGGCTGGTGGAGGGGTTGCTCGCGAACGCGGCGGAGCTCGGCGTCCCCGCGTGCGGCGGGAGCATGGGATCGATGTGGGGGACGTTCTTCGCCCCCGGCCCGGTGCGCAGCTTCGACGAGGCGAAGACGAGCGACGTGGCGCTCTTCAACCGCTTCTTCCACGGGATGCTGGAGCGGGGGGTGTTCCTGGCCCCCTCGCAGTTCGAGGCGGGGTTCACCTCCACCGCGCACACCGACGGCGACGTGGAGGAGACCATCGGCCGCGGACGGGAGGCGCTGCGTGCGGCGCTGGGCTGACGTCGCGGTGGCCGCCGCGCTCGCCTCGCTGGCGGCGTGCGGCGGCAGGCGTGAGCCGCGCTACGGCCCCGTCCCAGTCTACCAGCCGTCCCGTCCCTCTCCTCCGCCGGAGCCGCCGCCCCCGCCGCCCGTCCGCGACGACCGGCCGCCAGCGGCGAGCGCACCGGCGGTCAGGGTCGGGCTGGTGGTCGATACCCCCGCGGGAATCGTCTCCTCGCCCTCCGGGCTGACGGTGGAGACGGAGCGCGGCGACAACATCGACGAGCTGCAGCAGGGGCGCAGCCTGGCGTTCGCGGCGGAGCCGGACGGGTCGATCGCGATGACGGTGGTGGACGCCGCCGGCAGCGTGGTCGGCCGCACGCGCTACGGCCTGCAGCCGCCGGTGGTGGTGCGCGCGGCGGACGGCGGCGTGGTGGAGGTGGGCGGCACGGCGTATCGCGGCGCCATCCTGGTGCAGCGCGCGGGGCGCGGCGGGCTGACCTTCGTCAACCGCCTCGACCTGGAGAGCTACCTCCTCGGCGTCGTGCCGCGCGAGACGGGAGAGGTCGACGCGGGCGCCTACGAGGCGGTGAAGGCGCAGGCGGTGGCGGCGCGCACCTACGCGGTGGCGCACCTGGGCAGCCGCGCCGCGCTGGGGTTCGACGTGTACCCGGGGACGCAGGACCAGGTGTACGGCGGGGTGACGGCCGAGCGGGAGATGATCTCGCGGGCCGTGCGCGAGACGGCGGGCCAGGTGGCGACGTACGGCGGCGCGCCGATCAACGCCTACTACCACTCCACCTGCGCCGGCCGCACCGCCGCGATCGACGAGGTGTGGAACGTCGGCCCCGTCCCCTACCTCGTCTCGGTCGAGGACGTGGACCCGCGCAGCGGCCAGGCGTACGACCGCACCTCGAGCCGCTTCACCTGGACGGAGCGGTGGACGCACGCGCAACTCGTCTCGGTGCTCAACCGCACGCTGGCCGACTCGCTGCGCGGCCGCCGCATCCACGAGATCGAGGACGTGGACGTGCTCTCGCGGACGCAGTCCGGCCGGGTGCGCGCCATGCGGATCGACACCGACGCGGGGAGCTTCACCGTGGGCCGCGACCGGGTGCGCTGGATCCTGGCGCCGGCGCGCGGCGGCAGTTTGAACAGCAGCAAGTTCGACGTGCGGGTGGAGCGCTCGGGCGGCGGCGTGGCCTCCATCGTCGCCGAGGGCGGGGGATGGGGCCACGGGATCGGGATGTGCCAGGTAGGCGCCATGGGCCGCGCCCGCGCCGGCCAGGACTACCGCACCATCCTGGAGGCGTACTACCCCGGCATCCGCATCGAGCGGATGTACTGACCCTCACCCCGGTTCGGGCGGAGTACCGATCGCCTTTCTTCGGGTGAGGGGAAGTGCGGTAGCGGTAGTATTTCCAGTTGCTCGAACAGACCACGAGGCCTACGTGACCGTCCACCGTCCTCCTGTCCGCGTCGCCGTGCTGGGCGCGGGCGCCATCGCCCAGGTCGTGCACCTCCCCATCCTGAGCCGGATGCGCGGGGTGGAGATCGCCGCGGTGAGCGACCGCGACGCCCACACCGCGCGCACCATCGCCGACCGCTACGGCACCCGCGCGGTGGAGGCGGAGGGGATCTGGGAGGACGAGTCGATCCGCGCGGTGGTGGTGTGCACCCCCAGCCATCGCCACGAGGAGAACGTCCGTGCGGCGCTGAGGGCGGGGAAGTACGTGCTCTGCGAGAAGCCGCTCGCCCTCACCAGCGACGGCGTGCGGCGGATCCTCGAGGAAGAGGGCGCCGCCGGACGGCTGCTGGTGGGGATGAACCAGCGCTTCCGCCCCGACGCCCGCGCGCTGCGGTCGTTCATCGTAAGCGGCGAGCTGGGCGATACGTACTACCTGAAGACGGGGTGGCTCAACCGCACCAAGCCCAGCGGCCGCCTGCGCTCCTGGCGCCAGAGCCGCGCGGCCGGCGGCGGCGCGCTGATGGACCTGGGGCTGCAGATGCTAGACCTGGCGATGTGGACCCTCGGCTATCCGCGCCCGCTGCGCGTCTCCGCCCACGTCCACCGCCCCGCCGGCGCCGAGGTGGAGGACGCCGCCGCGCTCCTGCTGCGGCTGGAGGGCGACCGGATGATCAATCTGGAGGTCACCTGGGCGCTGATCTCCCGCCGCGACCGCCAGTTCATGCACGTGCTGGGCACGGCAGGGTCGGGCACCCTCTCGCCGCTCCAGGTCTATCGCCAGATGGACACCGGCCTGGTCGACGTCGCCCCGTCGCTCTCGCCGGCTGCCGAGAACCTGTTCACCGCCAGCTACCGCAACGAGCTGCAGCACTTCGTGGAGGTGGCGCGCGACGAGAAGCCCGCCGAGTCCCCCGCCGAGCACGTGCGCCTGATGAGCGTGATGGAAGCCGCCTACCGCTCCGCGGAGGAGGGCCGTGAGGTGGACCTTCAGACCGATTGACCTCACCGTAGAGCCGCGGAGCCACGGAGAAACGACCAGGCGCCTCTGCGTCTCCGCGGCTCTGCGTGAGATGCAGTCGACTGAGCCTGGGACCCCACCCCGTGTTCCGCTTCAGTAGAAAAGTCCGGGTTTTACGTTCAGTAGAAATGTCCTCCTCTCCCGGATGGTCAAA
>DASYJZ010000132.1:0-8588 GCA_035995965.1 Longimicrobium sp.
CGGAACGGCGTCGCCCACGCACGTCTACACCTATCCCGGCCAGCGCTTCCCCCTGCGCGCCGAGCAGAACGACTGGCTGCCGCGGCTGTGGGCCACCCGCCGCGTGGGGTGGCTGATGGAGCAGATCCGCAGCAACGGCGAGCAGCGCGAGTTGGTGGACGAGGTGACGCAGCTCGGGACGCGCTACGGGATCGTGACACCCTACACCAGCTTCCTGGCGCTGGAGCCGGGCGCCGTCGTGGATGACCGGGACCGTGAGCGGCCGCGGGCCGACGGGTCGCGCGGCGTTGCCCGGCAGCGCCCGTCCAACGGCGCGCCGCCGCCACCCGCTCCCCCTCCGCCCCCGCCGATGGTGTACACGCAGGACGTGACGGGCCAGGGCGCCGTGGCACAGAGCCGCGCCTCGCGCGAGATGCAGGAGGCCACCATCACGGACTACTACAAATCGGTCGCCGGCGAACCGAGCGTGCAGCGCGTCGGCGACAAGACCTTCTACCTGCGCGAGGGCGTCTGGACCGACGCCGAGCTCCGGGCCGACGCACGTCTCCCCGAGACCACGGTGACCTTCGGGAGCAACGAATACTACGCGCTGCTCGGCCGCATCCCCGCGCTGGGCCGGTACTTCGCGCTCGGCGAGCAGGTGGCGGTGGTGGTGGACGGGCACCTGTACCGGGTCCGAGCGCCGACGCACTGATCCACGGCAGGTAAGGTGATGAACGCGACGGAGTCGGTGGCGCGGTGCCGCTGACTCCGTCGCCTTTACGTGGTAGCTTTCCGTTTCCGCGGCTCGACCCTGCGCGCGCCGAACTTCCCCGGGGCGAGCAAGCCCCTGCAACGATGTCAGAAGCCGGCAACGAGATGACCGCTCCACCCGAACCGGCCGCCGCGCCGCTGCGCGTGCTCGCCTGGCCGGGCTTCAAGAACCGCGTCGAGCAGCCGTACAACTGGCTCCTCTACACCCACCTGCGCGAGCTGGGGGTGGAGGTGGAGGAGTTCACGCCCGCGCGCGGTGTCCGGCGGCGGGCGTCCATCCTCCACCTGCACTGGGCGCCCACGTCGCACCCGCGGGACCGCCGGCTCTCGAGCGCGGTGACGCGGTCGGCGGCGCTGCTCGCGCTGCTCGACTGGGTTCGCCTGCGTGGCACGCGGGTGGTCTGGACCTCGCACGACCTCGAAGCCCACGACCGGGCGCCGCACCCCGCCGTGGAGGCGTGGTTCTGGAAAGCCCTGGCGCGCCGCCTGGATGGGGTGCTCAGCATGAGCAAGTCGGGCGTCGAGGCCGTCCACGCGCGGTACCCCGCACTGCGGGCGGTACCCAGCTTCGTGATCCCGCACGGCCACTACCGCACCGTGTACCCGCGTACGGTGGAGCGGGCCCAGGGGCGGGCGCGGCTCGGCATCGGCCCCGATGCGCGGGTGGCGGCGTTCGTGGGACAGATCCGCCCGTATAAGAACGTGCCCGCGCTGCTCGAGGCGTTCCGCGGGATCCGCGACCCGTCGGCGGTGCTGCTGGTGGGGGGGATGATGAAGATGCCGGACGGCGGCGAGGCGATCCGTCGCGCCGCCCTGGCAGACCCGCGGGTGCGGCTGCTGGAGGGGTTCGTCCCCGACGACCGGCTGCAGCTGTACATGGCCGCCGCCGACCTGGTGGTGCTGCCGTACCGTGCCGTGCTCAACTCCGGCTCCGCGGTGCTCGCGCTCTCGCTCGACCGGCCGCAGCTGGTGCCCGCCATCGGCTCGCTGGTGGACCTGGCGGAGGAGGTGGGCCCCGAGTGGATGCGCACCTACGCCGGCGAGCTGGGCACGGAGGAGCTTTCGGCCGCGCTGGAGTGGGCGGTCAGCACGCCGCGCCCCGCGTCCGCCCCCATCGACCACCTGGACTGGAGGCGCGTCGCCCGCCTCACCCTCGACGCGTACCGCGCCGTGCTGGCGGCCGGCCGCTGAGCCGGGCCGGCCGCGCCGCCGAGGCGCTCCGGCGCACCGAGACAGCGCCGCGTCACAAACGGACCGCTCGCGGGTTCCCTCTGTGTTTTCCGCGAGTGACGCCCACCCGTCGCTCCCAGGGCCGGAACGCAGGGCTCCCGGAGTGACCCTTGAGCGAAGCGTGGCGCTACCCCGACGTCCTCGCGCCCGACGACGGCGCGGTCCCCCGTATCTCCGTCATCGTCTCGGCATACCGCCGCCCCGACCTGCTGGAGCTGGCGCTGCGCGGCTTCGCCCGGCAGGACGACCGCCGCTTCGAGCTGATCGTGGCCGACGACGGCTCGGGCCCCGAGGTGCGGGCGACGGCCCTGCGCGTGGCCCGCGAGACCGGGCTGGAGGGGATGCACCTCTGGCACCCCGACGCGGGGTTCCGCAAGACCACCATCCTGAACCGCGCGATCCTCGCGGCGCGCGGCGACTACCTGCTGTTCACCGACGGAGACTGCGTTCCCCGCGCGGACCTGGTGGCGGTGCACCGCCGGCTGGCGCGGCCCCGCTGCTTCCTGGCGGGCGGGTGCCTGAGGCTCCCCGCCGCGGTGACCGGCGCGATCGGGCCGGAGGAGATAGAGTCGGCCCGCGTCACCGACCTGCGCTGGCTGCGGGAGCAGGGGTGGAGGCCAGGGCGGCGCGCACTGCGGCTGGCGTGCACGGGGCGGCTCGCCGCGCTGCTGGACCGGGTCACCTCCACCGCGCCGGACTTCCAGGGGAACAACGCCTCCGCCTGGCGCGACGAGCTGCTGGCGGTGAACGGCTTCGACTGCGACATGGGGTACGGGGGAGAGGACCGGGTGGTGGGGTTCCGCATGGTGAGCGCGGGCGCGCGCGCGGTCCAGGTGCGACACCGCGCCATCACCATGCACCTGCACCACGAGAAGCCGTACCGGGTGGAGGCCGCGGTGGACCGCAACCACCGCCGCATCCGCGCGGCCCGGCGCTCCGGCGAGCGGCGGGCGCCGCTGGGCATCGCCGAGCTCCCCCACGATCCGTCGTTCCGCATCACCCGCCTGACCCGGTAGACAGCGGCGCGTCTCCGCGCCGCGCGGCGCCGCCTCGTTGACTTCGCCCCTTCCCGGGAATATCCTCGGCTCCTCGGAAACTCCACGCCGAGCCGGGGAGGGCGATTGCCGGGACGGATACAGGACGAGATCAGGCAGTCGCGGCCGATCCCCACGCTGGAGGAGGAGGCGTACCTCAACGTGCAGCGCACGGCCAACGTGCTGCTGCAGGAGGTCGCCGAGCTGCTGAAGGGGCACCACCTCACGCCCACGCAGTACAACGTGCTGCGCATCCTGCGCGGCGCCGGCGAGGCGGGCCTCACCGCGGGCGACGTGGGCGACCGCATGATCACCCGCGACCCCGACGTCACCCGCCTCCTCGACCGCCTGGAGACGCGCGGCCTGGCCGAGCGCTCGCGCTGCACCGAGGACCGCCGCGTGGTCTGGACGCGCATCACCCCCGCCGGCCTCACCGCCATCGCCCCCCTCGACGATCCCGTCAACGAGCTCCACCTGCGCAGCCTGGCCCACCTCGGCCCGGCCCGACTCGCCACGCTGATCGAGCTGCTCGAAGCCGCCCGCGGCGTTTCCACGCCTGCCTGAACGTCCACTCTGTTCGGTCGGCTTAACAAGCAAACTTTCTGGGCTGTCGATTGTATACTGCGGATTCGCCGCGCCCCCGGAAGGCAACCCTCGCCACTCGGCGGGGGTCGGAGGGGCGGCGTTCCGCGTTCTCGCCATCACGCACTTCGAGCTGTGACCAGGGCATGACCGATATCGCAGTCCCGCAGTCGTTCCGCCGCGCCCGCGCGATGCTCGTCCTCCCCCTCGCAGTCGCCGGTGCCGCGCTCGCGGCGGGGCCGGCGCGCGCCCAGCAGCCCGCGCCGGGAGACACGCTGCGCGTCACCATCCAGGACGCGGTCGCGCGCGCGCTGGGGCAGGGCGACGAGGTGCGGCTCGCGGAGAGCCGCTCCGAGGCGGCGAGCGCGCAGGTGGGGCAGGCACGCTCCACCGCGCTCCCCGCGCTGCGGATGAACAGCGCCTTCACGCACGTCTACGAGAACGCGCGCGCGCAGGCGGTGGGGCAGATCTTCAACCAGCCCAACACCTACAACGTCAACTTCAACCTCTCCGCGCCCCTCTTCCAGGGCGGCCGCATCTCCGCCGGGCTGAAGAGCGCGCGCGGGCTGCGCGGCGCCGCCCAGGCCGACGTGGAGCAGGCGCGCGCCGACGTGACGCTGCTGGTGCTGCGCGCCTACCTCGACGCCCTCTTCTCCGACCGCCTGGTGCAGATCCAGCGGGAGAACGTGGCGCTGGCCGAGGAGCGTGTGCGGCAGGTGGAGCAGCTCGAGCACGCCGGGCGCGCCAGCCGCTACGACGTGCTGCGCGCGCGGGTGGAGCGCTCCAACCTGGAGCCCCTCGCCATCCGGGCCGCGGGAGACCGCGACCTGGCGCTGCTGGAGCTGGTGCGTCTCGCCAACCTCCCCGCCAGTCAGCCGGTGAAGCTGGTCTCCCCGGTGAGCGCCCAGGCCGTCGCCGCGCTGGCGCAGGCCGCCGGCGCGCCGACGCCCACGGGCGACTCCGCCGCGGTGGCGGCGATCCCCTCCGTGCGCGCCGCCGAGCTGCGCGCCAGCGCCTCGCGCGCCGGCATCGCCATCGCCCGCGCCGACTACCTGCCGACGCTCTCCGCCTTCGTGCAGAGCGGCTTCCAGGCCTTCCCCACCGACTGGCGCTTCCCCACCTCGCGCGGCGCGCTGGACCCGGTCGCCTGCCCCGCGGGGTCGGCGGCGGACCGGGTCTGCACGCAGCAGAACGGGGGATGGTTCACCGACCGCTCCCTGGGGCTGCAGGTGAGCTGGCCGGTGTTCGACGGCTTCCGCACGCGCTCCAACGTGGCGCTCGCCCGCGCGCAAGCCGAGGTGGCCCGGGCGCAGGCGGCGCAGGCGCGCGAGGCCGCCGCCGTGCAGCTCGCGCAGGCCCGCTCGGACCTGGAGACGGCACGCGCGCAGTTCGCCGCCACCCGGCTGAACGTGGCCGAGGCCGAGGAGGCGTTCCGCCTGGCCACGCTGCGCTTCGCGCGCGGGCTCTCCACCCAGCTGGACGTGAGCGACGCGCAGCTCGCCCTCACCACGGCGCGCAGCAACGAGGCGCGCGCCACCCACGAGCTCTACCTGGCCGCGGCGGGGCTGGCCCGGGCGCAGGGACGCCCGATCCCGCTCCTCTCCGCCGCCCCATGACCCACCGACCGATCCGGATGCCCGTGCACCGCACCCTTCGCCTGACGTCTCATGCCGCGCTGGCCGCGGCGTTCGCGCTCACCGCCTGCTCGAAGAAGAGCGGCGCCGACGCCGCCGGGGGAGCCCCCGGCGGGCCCGGCGGCCGCGCCCCCAGCGTGACCCTGGCCCCGGCGGACGTCGCCGAGCCGAAGCTGGCGTCGCTGGAGGACGCCGTCCCCGTCACCGGCACGCTGGACCCGCTGGAGCGCGCCGAGATCCGCGCGCGCCTGGAGGGCGACGTGGACGGCGTGTACGTGCGCGAGGGGCAGCCGGTGCGCGCAGGGGCGCTGCTGGCGCGCTTCCGCGGCAACGAGCAGGCGGGGGAGGACCAGAGCGCCCGCGCCGACCTGGCGTCCACGCGCTCCGTGCTCTCCACCGCGCAGTGGAACCTGGAGCAGACGCGCGACCTCTACCGCCAGGGCGCCGTCCCCGAGCGCGACGTGCGGCTGGCCGAGCAGGAGGTCGCCGCGGCGCGCGCCCGCGTGGCCGCGTCGGACGCGCGGCTCCGGACGACTTCGCAGACGGTGGCGGACACGCGGGTGCTCTCCACCGTGGGCGGGATCGTGGAGAAGCGGATGGTGAACCCGGGCGAGCACGTCTCCCGCGGCACCACCCTCTTCACCGTGGTGCGCGGCGACGTGCTGGAGCTGGCGGCGGCGGTGCCCGAGCGGGCGGCGGCCACGGTGCGGCCGGGCCAGATGGTGCACTTCTCCGCTGGCGGACGCGCCATCGAGGGGCGGGTGGCGCGCATGGCGCCGTCGGTCGACCCGGCGTCGCGCTCCGTCACCGTCTACGTGCAGGTGCCCAACGCCGACGGGTCGCTGCGCGCCGGCACCTTCGCCAGCGGGCGCATCGTCTCGCGGGTGGTCGACAATGCGCTGGTCGTCCCCGCCTCGGCGCTGCGCGAGGGGAAGGAGGGCGCGCCGCCCTTCGTCTACCGCATCGCGAACGGGAAGATCGAGGTGGCACAGGTGACGCAGGGGCTGACGGACGAGACGCAGGGGGTGGTGCAGATCGTCGGCGGGCTCGCGGCGGGCGACAAGGTGGTCGTCGGCAACGTGGGGATGCTGGGCGAGGGGATGCAGGTGCGGATGGCCGGCGCGGGCGGGCGGCGCGGCGGCGGGGCGGGCGGTGCGGTTCCGGGCGGTGGCGCCCGGGGCTCGCGGTAACCGGGGAAAGCGAAGCCGATGTTCCTCTCCGACGTATCCATCCGGCGGCCCGTCTTCGCCACCATGATGATGGTGGCGCTGGTAGTGCTCGGCGTGGTCAGCTACCAGCGGCTGGCCATCGACGAGTACCCCGACGTGACCTACCCCGTTGTGATCGCGCAGACCTCGTGGCCCGGCGCCAGCGCCGAGAGCATGGAGCGCGACGTGAGCCGCCCCATCGAGGAGGCGCTCAACACCGTGCAGGGGATCAAGGAGCTCACCTCCACCAACCTCGAGGGGATCTCCATCGTCCGCCTGACGCTGAACCTGGGCGTGGACGTGGCCGACGCGCAGCAGGACGTGCAGGCCAAGGTGGCGCGCATCCGCCGCTCGCTGCCGCGCGACATCGTGGACCCCGTCATCCAGCACTTCGACCCCAACGACCGGCCGATCATGTCGGTGGCGCTGCAGAGCGCCGACCGGCCGATCCGCGACCTCACCGACCTGGCGGAGCAGACCATCGCGACGCGCGTCGAGGCAGTGGCCGGCGTGGGCGGGGTGAACGTGGTGGGCGGGGCCACGCGGCAGGTGCGGGTGGAGCTGCGGCCCGACGCGCTGCGCGCCTACGGGCTCACGCCGGGCGCCGTCTCCGCCGCGCTGCAGCGGGAGAACCAGGAGGTGCCCGCCGGCCGCATCACCCGCGGCTCCGGCGAGCGGCTGGTGCGGGTGATGGGGCGCATCCGCGACCCGCGCGAGTTCGCCAGCATCCCCGTGGTGATCCGCGGCGGCGTGCCCGTGCTGCTGGGCGAGGTGGCCGACGTGCGCGACGCCACCGCCGAGGTGCGCAGCGCCGCGCTGATGAACGACACGCGCGCCGTCTCGCTGGAGGTGCTGAAGGTGTCGGGCTCCAACACGGTGGAGGTGGCGGACGGGGTGCGCGCCGCGGTGGACGAGATGCGCCGCCAGCTCCCGCCGGACATCCAGCTCACCGTGATCCGCGACGACTCGCACCGCATCCGCGAGTCGCTGTCGGACGTGGAGCTCACCATCCTGCTGGGCGCCGTCCTCACCATCTTCATCATCTACCTGTTCCTGAACTCCTGGCGGAGCACCGTGATCACCGGCCTCACCCTGCCGGTGTCCATCATCTCCGCCTTCTTCGTCATGTGGATGTTCGGCTTCACCGTGAACACCATGACGCTGCTGGCGCTGTCGCTGGCCATCGGGCTGCTGATCGACGACGCCATCGTGGTGCGCGAGAACATCGTGCGCCACCTGGAGATGGGGAAGGACCACCACACCGCCGCGCGCGAGGGGACCAGCGAGATCGGCCTAGCGGTCACGTCGACCTCGCTCGCCGTGATCGCGGTGTTCGTCCCGGTGGCGTTCATGGGGGGGATGATCGGGAAGATCTTCTTCCAGTTCGGCGTGACGGTGGCGTTCGCGGTGCTGGTGTCGCTCTTCGTCTCCTTCACGCTGGACCCGATGCTCTCCAGCATCTGGGCGGACCCCGAGGTGGAGCACGGGGCGGCGCACGGCCGCGGGCCCGACGGGCGGCGCCGGGTGAAGAACCCGCTGCGGCGCTTCGCCTTCTGGTTCAACGACCGCTTCGAGGCGGTGGCCGACCGCTACCCGGGCTGGCTGCGCTGGGGCCTGCGGCACCGCGCGGCGGTGATGGGCGGCGCGGCGGGGACCATCGTGCTCGCCTGGCTCATCCTGGGGCGGCTGGGCTTCACCTGGATGCCGGACTTCGACGGCGGCGAGTTCAACGTGGGCTTCCGCACCCCGCCGGGGTCGTCGCTCGAGTACACCACGGGGAAGGGGCAGGAGGTCGCGCAGTTCCTGCGCCGCCTTCCCGAGGTGGAGTTCACCTACCTCTCGGTGGGCGGCGGCTTCCGCGGCACGCCGAACAACGGCTCCATCTTCGTCAAGCTGAAGCCGGTCGGCGAGCGGGCGCGCAGCCAGCAGGACATCCAGACGGAGCTGCGCGGCAAGCTGCGCCAGCTCCCCGGGGTGCGCGCGAACGTGAGCGGCTCGCCCAGCATCTTCCAGGCGGGGTCACGCCAGCCGATCATCGTGAACGTGCAGGGGCCGGAGCAGCGGCAGCTCAAGGCGGCGTCCACGCAGGTGCTGGAGGCGATCCGCTCCGTCCCCGGCGTGGCCGAGCCGCAGTCCAGCGACGAGGG
>DASYJZ010000133.1:0-7646 GCA_035995965.1 Longimicrobium sp.
ACGCGGGGTCGCGCGAGGCGAGCTTGATCAGCTTGTCGAAGATCGCGCCGCGGGGATCGGCGGGCTGCTCTGCGGCGGTGCCTGGAGAGGCGGGGTCCGCGGTTGCGGCAACGGCGGCGTCGGTCATCGGCCTAGCCTTTCCGCCTGGTCGACCATGCGGCGGAACACCAGCCAACTGCAGTACTGCTTCAGCCGCCGCGGGTTGGAGCCCACGGCTGCCAGGATGATGTCGGTGGCGGGCATCCACTCGGGGAACTGCGCCGCGATAAAGCGGTGCGCGTGCTCTGGGGTGCACTCCGGGAGGTTGATGCGCAGTTGGATGATCTTCTCGAAGTATTCCTGCCCTTTTCGCGCCAGAAATTCGGCCTCCGCCGCTTGGTCGGCCGCGCCCACTAGCAGCTCGCGGTAGCGCAGCCGGAGCCCTTTTCCAATCAGTTCTTCGTCGGCGGCTACCACGAACACCATTCCGGGCACGTGCAGGAAGATCTTGATCGCTTCCAGCAGGTCAAGTACCACGTCGGGCATGCAGCGGTCCAAATCGTCCAGGAACACGCACACCCGCATGCCGGAGGGAAGCCGACCCAACAGAGTGCGCAATGCCTCCTCGAACTCGCGGCGGGACTCGATCCGTTCGCGGGTGACTTCGTTGCGCCTGCGTTGAAAGAGCGCCCCAGCGTCTACGGCCGTCTCGGTCCCCAGCAACTGGCGCAGTCCCGCCGCCAGCGGCGATGCGGCGCTCAGCGCCGCCACCGACACCTTGACGGCTGCGAGGATCGCCTGATCCTGGTCTAGGCGCAGAGCCTCGGGCGAGCGCTTGGTGATCCCGCCGTACATGGTGGAGTCGAGCCGCTCCACGAACTCCCAGTACTCATCCTGCGGCTTCTTCTCAGGCTTGCCGCCGCGCAACACCACCGCGTCGCGCGCCAGCCCAGTGGCGGTCTGCTCCGGTTTGCGCGGCTCCACCGCCTCGGGGCCGCCGGTGGCGCGGAACACCTCCGCGGCGAGCTTCAGCATCAGCGCCCGCCAGAGCTCGTCGGCGGTGCGGTGCTGCCATCCCTCGAAGCACACGAACAGGGTCTTGGGCGCCGCGGCCGGCCGATCGTGCTCGAGGTAGTGCTCCACGAAGCGGACGAAGGTAGTCTTCCCGGTTCCCCACTCGCCATAAATGCCGATAGTGAAAGGGGTAGGCACGGTCCTCACCAGCCGCGCCATCACGGCGGCGTGGCTGGCCACACCCAGCAGGTCCTGTTCAGGGTCGTTCAGGGGCTGGTCGGCGGTGAGGTCGTCCGGAACTACGGCGTCAGGATGCATGCTTCAGCACCACGAGAAGGGCGATCAGCGCCGCCAGCGCGGCGAGCAGCAGGGTGAACGGCGCTCCCAGCAACTGGTAGACTAGGATCACCACAGTCGTCGCAGAGGCCGTCACGATCACGCGGGTGGCATGTACCGGTGACCCGGCGCTGGTACGGCGGCGTAGTCCCCACGCGGTGGCGACCATCAGCAACGTCACGGCCGCCAGCGCGCCGCCGGCAGTCCACAGCGTCCGCTCCTCGGTGAAGTGACGGCGCGCGGCGCCGTAGCGATCGCCGGCGTGCTTCCGCGTGGCGGACACGGTGCGGTGACGCGCGGTCACGGTGTCGCCGGCGTGCGCTTCCTCGGCGCGCAGGCGCACCGCGAGCGCCGAGTCAGTGCGGAGCGAGCGCAGCACCCGGGCGCGCTCGCGGGCCAGTGAGTCGGCGGCGCCCGGCGGGACGGGTTGCCGGGCCGTCCCAATGACAGCGGCGTCCTCGTCCACGAGGGCCAAGGCGGATGAGTCGCGCAACTGCCGGAGCCGCAGCTCGCGCAACTGGGCGTGCAGGGCCATGCGTTCCTCGCCCGCCGCCGCGAGCGCCAGTTCCAGCCGCGGAAGACCGGCGCTGTCCAGGAAGGCGGCCTCTTTCGGCACGCGGTCGTCCATCGCCGCCCCGGCCACGCGGGCCGAAAGCGCACACACCCCGGCGCCTATGGTGCAGAGAATCGCGAGCAGGAGCAGGTCCGCCCAGGTGACCGCGAGCTTGGTGTTACTCATCGATGCGGAGGACTGCGGGAGATCGGAAGCGGCGGATGCGGGGACGAGCGGCATCGGCGCACGGATGGGAAGCGGGATGCTGCCTGCGCGGCACCCGGGCGGCGGCGTTGCAGGAAAGATGAGGCGGTACGCAGGGCTCAGCAAGATTTAGCGTGTCCCAGTGGCGCTAGTTGCAGGGGTCGGGGTTGTGGTGGCGCAGTGCCAGCACGATATGCGCGAGCTGGCGAGCCTAGACTAGTGAAAAGGCCCCATTGATAACACAGTGCTGAGGCTCCTTCCGGAAGTGGCCCTCAGAAGGCAATGGTCCGCATGATGATAGCTGCTCGCAAATCCCTCCTCCCTCACCTTGTGGATTCAGGATGAGTACTCGCGAACCGTTTCATAACTGCCGCGGCACCATCTAAAGATGAGGAAACCTCCTCATTTATGTCGTGCGGATTCTGCCGCGTGGTTCCGATCCTTCGTAACCCCACTGCGGGGGTGTGCACTCCTTGGGCTCAGGCCGCCTCGAAAAGGCCCAACTGGCCGCGGCGGTCGTGCGGGCGCCGGAAGTGCTCGGTGGAGAGCCTGGGCATCTCGCCGTCGAGCCCGGCCTTGCGGGCGGTGGCTTGGTAGAGGGCGCGGAGCTGGTCGGCGTACTGGCCCTCGCCGCGCATCCGCGACCCGAACTCGGGGTCGTTCAGCTTGCCGCCGCGGATCTCGCGGATGCGGTGCAGCACCTTCTCCCGGCGGTCGGGGAAGTGCGTGGCGAGCCAGGTGTCGAACAGCTCCTTCACCGCGAAGGGGAGGCGCAGGGAGATGTAGGCCGCGCCCTTCGCCCCCGCGTCGGCCGCGGCGCGGATGATCGCCGGGAGCTCGTGGTCGTTCAGCCCGGGGATCATCGGGGCGGCGAGCACGCGCACCGGGACGCCGGCCTTCGCCAGCGCCTCGACGGCGGCCAGGCGGCGCGAAGGGGTGGAGGTGCGCGGCTCCATCACCCGCTGCAGCTTCTCGTCGAGCGAGGTGATGGAGACGTTCACGGCCGAGCCGTTCCACGCCGCCATCTCGCCCAGGATGTCGGCGTCGCGGGTGACCAGGTGGTTCTTGGTGATGATCGCCACCGGGTTGCGGAACTCGGCCAGCACCTCGAGGCACCGGCGGGTGATGCGGAGCTTCCGTTCCACCGGCTGGTAGCAGTCGGTGACGCCGCTCATGGCGATCACCTCGGGCTCCCAGCGGGGATTCGCGAGCGCCTGGCGCAGCAGCTCGGGCGCGTCTTTCTTGACGAAGATCTTCGTTTCGAAGTCGAGTCCCGCGCTCAGGCCGAAGTACTCGTGCGTGGGGCGGGCGAAGCAGTAGATGCAGCCGTGCTCGCAGCCTCGGTACGGGTTCACGCTGGCGTCGAAGCCCACGTCGGGGCTGTCGTTGCGCGCGATGATGGTGCGCGTGGCGTCGCGCAGGAACACGGTACCCGGCCCCGGCGCCTCGGGGTCGAGCTCGTCGTAGTCCGGCACGAAGTCCATCTGCACGAAGCGGTTCGGCGGGTTCTGCGCCGTGCCGCGGCCGCGGAGCTGGATCAGGGGTCGGATCTGCGTGTCTTCGGGGGCAGCATCACTCATGGTGCAAAGATAAAACCGAATAGACTCCGAATCAACCGTTCTGGCGTCTGGCTCAGCCAACGGCAATCTCACGCAGAGCCGCGGAGACGCAGAGGAGTCGCGGCGGCTTGAGCGCGCCGCGCCGGAATCCATAGCGTCCGCTGCACTCGTACTTGGGGCGGTGAGTCAATGGACTTGGGGAGGCGAGGTGTGGCTTGCGGACGTCAGGGACTGGCGGTATCAAACGTCTCACGGCGCTGGCGATCGCGTGCGCGGCTGTGGGCTGCGCGGGGCGGGGGAGGAATGGAGGAGACGGGGATGAGGGAAGGGGTGCGGTACCTGGCGCTGGGCGACTCCTACACCATCGGCGAGGGGGTCGAGGCGGGGGAGCGGTGGCCGGCGCGGCTGGCCGCCCTGCTGCGCGCGCGGGGCATCGCCGTGGCGGAGCCGGAGATCGTCGCGCGCACCGGGTGGACGACGGACGAGCTGGACGCCGCCATCGACGTGGCGGCGCCCCACGGTTCGTACGGCTTGGTCTCACTGCTGATCGGCGTGAACAACCAGTATCGCGGCGGCGCGGAATCCATCTACCGGGCGGACTTCACTACGCTGCTGCACCGCGCCATCGGGTTCGCCGGCGGAGACGCGTCGCGGGTGGTGGTGCTGTCGATCCCCGACTGGGGGGTGACACCGTTCACGGAGGGGCGCGACCGGGCGCGGATCGCGGCCGAGATCGACGCGTTCAACGCCGCCGCCCGCGAGGTGACGGCCGAGCTCGGCGCGCGCTGGGTGGACGTGACTCCCGCCTCGCGGCAGGCAGGATCCGACCGCGCGATGCTCGTCGCGGACGGGCTGCACCCGTCCGGCCGCCAGTACGCGCGCTGGGCCGAGCTGGCTCTTCCCGCCGCAGCCGCGGTGCTCGACCACTGATATTGCAGTTCAGTTCGCCGCGGCGGTGTCGATGCGGGCCATGCCGCCGTTCACCAGCAGCGGCACGTGCTCGCCGACGCGGCGGCGGGTGAACTGCTCCAGCGGGACGTCGGCGGTGTAGCTCTCCCCCTTGGGCGCGGTGAAGGTCACCCGGTAGCGCGACTTCTTCTCGCCCTCGCGGGTGGTGTCGTCCACCGTCACCGGCGGCCACGCGGGGAGGGTGGCACCGCCGTGCGCCTCGAGCAGGGTGTCGGGGATCCAGCGCTTGACCCGGTACTCGTACTTCGTGTCCCAGATCGGCTCGCGGCGATACACGGGGTCCTGGTAGCTCTCGCTGTGGTAGCGCGTCTCGTACTCGGGCTCGGTGCAGGTGCGGTCCTCGAAGTAGCCGTTCCCGCGGTCCACCTGTCCGCAGGTGTAGGTGCGCGTTCCCGTCTGCACCCGCTCGGAGACCTGCTTCGTGCGCGTCTCGTAGTGGTCGAGCACCTGCCGGTAGTCGCGGATGGCGCGGTACGAGCGCACCCGCCGCGCGCCCGGCGGGAGCGACCACCCCTCGTCCTGCACGGTGCGGTACGCCTCCACCTGCACCGTGCGCTCCCACTGCTTCGCCACCACCGCGCCGTCCAGATGGCGGGTGCGGTGGGCCCAGCCGAACCACGCGATCACCGTCAGGAGCATCACCACGAACACGTTGCGCGCGAAGTGCGACTCGCGCGCCGGCCGCACCGGCTTCGCCGTGGACGGAGGCGGCGGCGGTCGGTCGCCGCCTCCGCCGGAATGCGGCACCTCGGCCAGGGCGTAGTCCTTCACCTCGCGCTGGGCGCTCGCGCCGCGCGGCGCGCCGCAGCCGGGGCAGGCGCGGTCACCGGCGCGGGCGCTGCCGCCGCAGTGCTCGCAGATCCAGTCCGGCCCCCCGGCGGCCTGCGAGAGCTGCCCGGCGTCGGTCACCGCCGCGGCGTCGCCGGGGAGGTAGAAGCGGATCTCCCTGGGACGCGGGGCGCCGCAGCCCACGCAGTACACGTGGCGGCCGAGCTGCCCCACCGAGCCGCAGCTCGGGCAGTCCCATCGTCCTTCGCGAATGGACATCTCGGAATCGGTCGGGGAAGTGCCGTGTGGCGGGCGGTAAAGATCATAAAACCGAACGTTTTAGGCAACCATCATCCGATTCCGAAAGAAATTGATCCCCGGCCGAGGTGATCGCCTCAGGCCGCTGCTCTCCGCGACGCCGCCTCGACCAGGGCCACCAGCTCGCGGAGGGTGCTTTCGCCGCGGTCGCGGGCGTACCAGGTGCGCACGTCGCGGTAGATGTCGCCCACCGGGCGCAGCCCCGCGCGCTTCTCGGTGAGCACGAAGCGCTGCAACTCCGACGGGCGCGGCCCCCACTGGCCGGCCACGGTGAAGTCTGGCCGCAGCAGCACGGCGAGCGGGATGGAGCGCGAGCCCCCGGTCAGGTGCGCGTCCATCAGCTCCAGGTTCTGGTCGCGCTTCACCACCCGCAGCTCCATCCCCGGCGCGGCCTCGGCCAGCTTCGCCAGCACCGGCACGGTGTTCGACGCGTCGCCGCACCAGTCCTCGCTGATCACCAGCAGCCGCCACTCGCCGCCGAGCCGCGCCGCCTGCTCCAGCGCCCACTCCGGCACCTTCGCCCGCTCCCACACTCCCTCCCAGAGGCCGCGGTGCTCCTTCACCTCGGTGCCCAGGTAGTCGGCCCACGCGTACGCCGCGTTCCAGTGCTTCCGGTAGTCCAGCTCGCTCATGTCGACATCCCCTTCCACGAGAACGGCACGCACGCGTCGCGACGATCCCGTCGGGGAACGCTCACGTTCCGTGCCTGGAAGGTAGTGCGCCGGTCAACCCCGCGGAGGGACCCGCGTCAGCGCTCGAACCGGGCTCACCGCGCGCGGAGCGCCGACCAGCGGTAGAGGCCGTCGGCCCCGCGCCACAGGGCGAGCACCCGGCCGTGGGGGCGGTCGTACGCGAGCTGCGCCTCGCCGCCGCCGATCTCGCTGGCGCGGGCCAGCGTCCGCTCGTCCACGGCGCGGCCCGCGTCCACGGCGAGGTAGGCGAGCTGCACCCGGCGCTCGGCCGTGGCGTAGCGCACCAGGAGGTGGATGCGGCCGGACGCGTCGGCCACCGCCAGCACGCGCAGGGGCACGCCGCCGCGCACGGCGGCCGGCGTCACGTCCATCGGGGCGCTCCAGGTGGCGCCGTCGCGCGAGGTGGAGGCGTATACCGCCTCGGGCTGCACGCTGCCGTCGGTGTCTTCGAGCCAGAAGAGGTGGCGCACGCCGCGGCCGTCGACCACCAGCTGCGGATAGTGGGAGAAGCGCTCGGGCCCATGGTACGCCTCGCGCGACTCGCTCCAGTCACCGCCCGGCGACAGCGAGCGAACGAACACGTCGTTGTCGGCGCGGGGCCGCTCGCGCGACACCCGCTCGCCGATGTAGGCCACCTCCAGCGGCGCACCGGGGACGGGTGCCGAGAACGCCATCATGTTGCCGTCGTGGTCCAGGTACTTCGGCGCGCTCGCGGCCTCGCCGCGCAGCGTCAGGTGCCCGAACCCGCGGCCCTCGGGCGCAAACAGCACCTGCACGCCGCCGCGCGCGTCGGTGGCGGCCGTCAGCCAGCGCACGTGCATCCCGGAGGGCCTCGGCTCGTGGTACAGCACCCGCGGCGCGCTCCAGCGGCCGCCGCGCAGCACGCGCTGCAGCAGGTCGGTCGGCGCGGTGCGCGGTGCCGTGCCGCCGGAGTGGCCGTACCACAGCACGTGCACGGCGCCGTCGCCATCCACCGCCACCTGCGCCGGGTCGGCCAGGTCCAGGGTGGAGACCACCTCCTGCGGCGCCGACCACGTGCCGCCGTCCAGCCGCGCGTACTCAAGGGCGTCCGCGCGCCGGTCGCCGTCGCGGTCCACGCCGAACACGGCGTGCAGCGCGCCCGTGCCGTCCATCGCCACCGCCGCCAGGCCGTGGCGTCCCCGCCGCCCCAGCGCGTCGGAGAGCGCCGTCGCCGCCCGGGGTGATGACCAGGCGGCCCCCGCGGAGGCCGCCGGAGGACGGGTGCCGCCCACC
>DASYJZ010000134.1:0-6988 GCA_035995965.1 Longimicrobium sp.
GCAGCACGCCGGCCAGCACCAGGTTGGCCTGTGCGCGGTAGAGGGAGTGCATCCGGATGGACCGCGCCGTCAGCAGCACGCACGCGCCCAGGCAGAGCGCCAGCACGTATGCCGACCAGGCGAGCATGGCCGGGGTGAAGCCGTAGAGCAGGAGGGGGAATGCCTCGCCCGGCACCAGCCGCGGCGACGTGCGGACGAGCCCGTGCAGCGGGTCGGTGAAGGCGAGCGCGGCGAAGGCCGCCAGCGGCAGCGCCAGCAGCGTCCGCCGGCGGGCGGGAAGCGCGCCGGGGCGGCCGGTGTACTCCAGCGCGAACGCCACCATCGCGGGCGGAACCGGCACCAGCGCCAGGAACTGCACGTTGTCCCAGAACAGCTTGCCCGCCAGGCCCCGGCTCACCAGCTCCAGCACGAAGCCCAGGGTACAGGCCGCCTGGCCCAGCGCCACCACGGCGTAGGGCCCGGCGCCCGGCCGGCCGCGCCGCCGCCAGCAGAGCAGGCCCACCCACGCGGAGAGGGCGGCCGAGGCCAGGCACGGCAGCAGCTCGGCGGCGGCCGCGCCCGTCACGTGGCGCGCTCCGCGGCGCGGGAGGGTACCCGGCCGGGCCTCCGCGCAACGGTCGGTGCGTTCGCGCCGAAGCGCGGGCGCAGGGGGGCGCAGGGGCGCGGAAGTGTCGCGCGGCGGGACGTGTCCATGGGAAAACGGGCCGGGACCGGCTGGCGGCGAGAGGCTGATCCGGAGAGGTAAGTGCCGGTGAGAAAAGTATATGTGTGGTGATGGCCGCGCACAACGAGCGTCCGCCGCCGCAAGCGGACGGCCGTCCACGGCGCAAATTTTCGCCGTGGTATCCTGATGATGCGAGGCTCCGGGCGGTGAGCTGAAATCAGCAGGGGCGACGCAGAGGGAACAGAGGAACCTCCGGTCCTCCATTTGAACGTTCGTCGAAGGTGACGGACGCACCGCCGTATCCCCGATGCAGGTTCGTTCGGGCCGCGGCGTCGTTTTTGCGCGAGCCGGAGGCACCGCCGTTCCACCGCTTATCGCGCACAATCCGGATCCATGCCGAAGACGGTCCTGCTCGCCGACGACCACGAGGACAACCGCGCCGCGCTGCAGCTCATGCTGGAGAAGGCGGGGTACCGCACGCTGGGCGCCCGCAACGGGCAGGAGGCGGTGGAGATGGCGCTGAAACACTGCCCGGACCTGATCGTGATGGACCTGGCCATGCCGGTGCTGGACGGCCGCGCCGCCACGCGGGCGCTCAAGGCCGACGAGCGCACCCGCGCCATCCCGGTGGTGATGCTCACCGCGATGGCGCTGTCCGTCGACCGCGAACGGCTGCGGGAAGAAGGCTTCTCCGGCGTGCTCTTCAAGCCCGTGCTCCCCCTGCACTTCCTCGCCGACGTCCGCACCCGCATCGGCCCCGCCGAGCCGGACGACGCGGCGCCGGCTGGCGAGTGACGCGCGATTCCACGGAGATCTTCCATGCCAGGACCCGAACGGCTGGTCCGCAGGAGCATCCGAATTTCGCGGGAAAATCTCGACCGTGCGCGCAAGATCCTCGGCACCACGACGGATGCCGAGACCGTGGATGCCGCGCTCGACCTGGTCGTCTTCCGCGACGAGGTGCTGAAGGGAGTGCGCAGGATCGCGGGTTCGAACAGCATGAGGGACATCTACGCGGAAGACATACGATCCAGGAGTGCGGATGACGCGGCCGCCACGCTGAAGTGCGGGACACTGGCGCAATATTGAGAGCAGCACGATAATTGGATTCGAGGCGCGTACTCACTTCTGCTACCGCTCGATGAGCCGTTTCTCTCTGTATCAGGGTCGCGATCCGCGCGAGCTTCCGGCCTACTCGGTCGCGGAGGCTTCGCGCTACGTCGACGTGCCCGCGGCCACTCTCCGCTCGTGGTTCTCCGGCCGGACGTACCCGCGCTCGGGCGGCATCGGCTCGTTCGAGCCCGTCCTTTCACCCGCCGACCGGCGCACCGGACAGCTCTCCTTCCGCAACGTGGTCGAGGCGCACGTCCTTCGCGCCCTCCGCACGAGGCATGGAATCCGGCTGAAAACCGTCCGGGAAGCGCTGCGGATCGCCGAGAAAAGGCTCGGCATCCGGGACCTGCTCTATCGCAACAAGGCGCTGGTCGTCGGGAATCGGAGCCTCTTCCTGGAGTACTACGGCGAGCTTCTCCACCTGGACAACTCGGAGCAGATCGCGATCCGGCGCGTGCTGGAGACCTTTCTCAGCCGCGTCGACCGGGACGACAGGGACATTCCCATCCGCCTCTATCCCTTCCTGCGCGGTGCGGAGGGCGTTCGCCGTTCGATCGTGCTCGATCCGGAGGTGTCGTTTGGCCGGCCGATCCTCGCCGATTCCGGGATCAGCACCTCGGCGGTGGTGCAACGGATCAACGCGGGCGAGGCCGTCGATGCCGTCGCCCGTGATTACGACATCACCGCCACCGACGTAGAGACGGCGATCCTGTTCGAAAAGGCCGCCTGACCCGGTGGAGTTCTTCTCGGACCGCGACCTCGGGCGCTACGAGCTCCCGGGCCTGCTGAGGAGCGCGGGCATCGTGGTCCACGCCCACGCCGATCATTTCAGGCATGACACGCCCGATCGCGACTGGCTCCCGCAGGTCGGCGGCCGAGGATGGGTCGTGCTCACCAATGATCGCAGGATCCGCTCGCGCGCACTGGAGGTTCGGGCGGTGATGACGTCCGGCTCCAGGGTGATTGCGCTCGTGGGTGGAAGCCTTACCGCGACGGAGCTCGCGCAAAACTTCCTCAACACCTTCAGGAAAATCGAAGCGTTCCTGGCCTATCATCCCGCGCCGTGGATCGCCCGGTTGTACCGTCCCAACCCGGTGGAGGGTGTCGCTGAAGGCAAGCCGGGCTCGATCAAGCTCATCGTGACGCTGGAGGACTGGGAGCAGCGGTTCGGACAAGGGTGATTGAGCTGCCAAGCCCTTCACCCGCTGGGATCTAGGTGTCACTGGCCTCACGAGTGCGTCATCTGGGCTCGTGGGATCACAAAAGGAAGTCAATCGGATTCGGAATAAAAGCATTACGCAGAGCCGCGGAGACGCGGAGGGGACGGCCGTACCCCTCTGCGTCTCCGCGGCTCTGCGTGAGATTGCCGTTGCCGTAGCCGGAGGCGCGCCACGGTGGCTTCGTCGCGCCGGCATCCGGCCCGAGGCGGCCGCGAAACCTTTGCGGCGGGGCGCCCGTAGGGGCGGCAACCACCTACCCCGGGCGATCGCCCGGACCTTCCGGACCGGGGCCCTCTCCGCCCCGCTCTTCACCTCCGGAGCAGGACCCATGAGTCTTCTCAAGGACCTCCGCTACGGCGCGCGGAAGCTGGTCCACAACCCCGGGTTCTCGGCCGTCTCGGTCGTGACCCTGGCGCTGGGGATCGGGCTGACCACGACGATGTTCAGCATCGTCTACGGCGCGCTGATGCGGGGCCTCCCCTTCGAGCACGGCGAGCGCGTCGTCACCGTGCGCCGGTCGAACCCGGTGCGCGACTGGAAGGAGATGAACGTCTCCATGCACGACCTGGTGGACTATCGCGCCCAGCAGCGCTCCTTCGACGGGCTCGCCGGGTTCACCAACGGCACCGTCAACGTCAGCGGCAGCGAGAAGCCCGAGCGCTTCGACGGCGCCTACATGACCGCGAACGCCTTCGAGTTGCTCCGCGCCCGGCCGCTGCTGGGCCGCACCTTCCGCCCCGGCGAAGACGCCGTGGGCGCGCCCGCCGTGGTGGTGCTGGGCTACGACCTCTGGCAGAACCGCTTCCGCGGGGACCGCGGCCTCATCGGCAAGACCATCCGCGTGAACGGCGAGCAGGCCGAGGTGATCGGCGTGATGCCGAAGGGCTTCAAGTTCCCCGCGAGCGAGGCCCTCTGGGTGCCGTTCCGCAGGCCGCTGGCCGCCAGGCGCGGCGACGGCGACGACCTCTTCGTCTTCGGCCGCCTGAAGCCCGGCGTCTCCATCGACCGCGCCACGGTCGAGGTCGCCGGCATCGCCCGGCGGCTGGCCACGGCCTACCCGGAGAGCAACAAGGACATCACCGCCTACGTGGAGCCGTACACGAAGTCGTTCATCGGCAAGGAGCCCACGCAACTGCTGATGACCATGCTCTTCGCGGTGTTCCTGGTGCTGCTCATCGCCTGCGCCAACGTGGCCAACCTCCTGCTCAGCCAGGCCGCCATGCGCGCCAAGGAGGTGGGGATCCGCGCCGCGATGGGGGCCACCCGAGCCCGCATCATCCTGCAGTTCCTCACCGAGCCGCTGGCGCTCGCCGCGGTCGGCGCGGTGCTCGGCGTGGGGCTCGCGGCGGTCGGGGTCGAGCTCTTCAACGCCGCCATCGCCAGCACCGATCCGCCCTTCTGGATCGACATCAAGATCGACGGCCCGATCCTGCTCTTCGTGCTGGCCATCACCCTCTTCGCCACCTTCGTCTCCGGGGTGCTCCCGGCGGTGCGCGCCTCGGGCGCCAACGTGAACGAGGTGCTGAAGGACGAGTCGCGCGGCTCCAGCAGCTTCCGCGGCGGCCGGCTGTCCAGGGCGCTGGTGGTGTTCGAGATCGCGCTGTCGATGGGGCTGCTGGTGGCCGCCGGGCTCACCATCAAGAGCGTCACGCGGCTGCGCACCATGGACTTCGGCTTCCCCACCAAGAACATCTTCACCGCGCGCGTCGGGCTCCCCGAGAGCGTCTACCGCGACACCGCGGCGCAGATCCGCTTCTTCGACGAGCTGTACCGCCGCCTGGGCGACGTGCAGGGGATGGAGGGCTACACCCTCGCCGGGATGCTCCCCGTGCTCGGCGCGCCCGACCAGAGCTTCGCGGTGCAGGGGAAGGCGTACGCGGAGGAGAAGGACTATCCCACCACGCACTACGTCACCACCTACCCGGGGTACTTCAAGACCTTCAACGTCTCCCTCACCGGCCGCGACTTCGGCACCGGCGACACGCAGACGAGCGAGCCGGTGGCCATCGTCAACCGCACCTTCGCCACGAAGTACTTCGGCCGCGAGGACCCCATCGGGCACCGCTTCCGGCTGGGCGACTCCAGGAGCAAGGAGCCGTGGCGCACCATCGTGGGCGTGGTGCCGGACATGTGGAACGGAGGGCTGGAGAACGAGAAGCCGCAGTCGGTCTACCTCCCCTTCGCGCAGTCGCCGCAGCGCTTCATGTCGGTCACCATCCGGCCGCGCGGCACCATCGCCTCGATGACGGCGCCGGTGCGGTCGCTGGTGAGCGGGCTGGACCCCGACCTCCCCATCTACTTCGTCAAGACGCTGCAGGAGCGGATCGACGAGGAGACCTGGTTCTACCGGGTGTTCGGCGGGCTGTTCATGATCATGGGCGGGGTGGCGCTGGTGCTGGCCGCGGTGGGGCTGTACGGGGTGATGGCGTTCAACGTGAGCCGCCGCACCCGCGAGATGGGCGTGCGCATGGCGCTGGGCGCCCAGCCCGCCGACGTGGTGCGGCTGATCGTGCGGCAGGGGATGATCCAGCTCGCGATCGGGCTGGGGCTGGGGCTGGGGCTGGCGTACGCGCTGGGGAGGCTGCTGAAGGTCATCCTCTTCCAGGTGAGCGCCATTGACCCGCTGGTCTACGGCGCCACCATCGCGGTGCTGGTGCTGGCCGCCACCGCCGCCAGCCTGATCCCCGCGCGCCGCGCCACCCGAGTGGACCCCATGGTCGCGCTGCGCTACGAGTGAGACCCGAACCGGCCGGCCCCGGGCGGGGCCGGCCCGACCCCCTTTTGAATCCACCCGGAGACCGACCGATGCACGCTCCGACCGAATCGCTGATCCGCATGGCCGACGTCACCAGGGTCTTCCTCACCGAGGAGGTGGAGACGCACGCGCTCTCGGGGATCAGCCTGGACATCTCCCGCGGCGAGTACGTGTCCATCGCCGGCCCGTCGGGGTGCGGCAAGACCACGCTGCTCTCCATCCTGGGGCTGCTCGACAGCCCCACCTCGGGCGAGCACGTGCTGAACGGCGTGCCCGTGGCCGACCTCTCCGCCAGCCGCCGGGCTGAGATCCGCAACCGCGAGATCGGCTTCATCTTCCAGGCGTTCAACCTGATCGGCGACCTCACGGTGGCCGAGAACGTGGAGCTGCCGCTCACCTACCGCGGCATGGCCGCCGCCGAGCGGAAGCAGCGCGTGGGCGAGGCGCTGCGCAAGGTGGGGATGGAGCACCGCATGAAGCACTATCCGTCGCAGCTCTCCGGCGGCCAGCAGCAGCGCGTGGCCGTCGCCCGCGCCATCGCGGGCGGGCCGTCGGTGCTGCTGGCGGACGAGCCCACGGGGAACCTGGACTCGGCCAACGGCGGGCACGTGATGGACCTGCTGGCCGAACTGCACCGCCAGGGCTCCACCATCGTGATGGTGACGCACGACCCCCGCTACGCCGAGTACGCCGACCGCACCATCCACCTCTTCGACGGCAAGGTGGTCGACGCCCTCCCGGAGGCGCACGAGCACGCGTCCCAGTACGCGAGCGTCTGAAGGGAAGTGCGGAAGTGGAGGCTCACCCGCGTGAGATTGCGGTTAACCCATTGCCGTTTCGGTAGATGGGGTGTTTGGCGGTACGGGGATTGCACTCTCCTCACCCGAACGCAGGAGACGGAAACCCGGAACCGGTGAGGGACGACATGGCCGACCGCGACATGATGAACGACGGCGTCGAGAACCAGCTCGAGGGGACGGGCAAGGACCTCAAGGGCCGCGTGAAGGACGCCGCCGGGGGCCTGCTCGGCGACGAGAGCCTGCAGGGCGAAGGCAAGCTCGACCGCCTGAAGGGGAAGATCCAGGACACCTTCGGCAAGGCCGAGGAAGACGTGGGCCGCAACCTCTGACCGAGGGGGCCGGACGGGATCGAAGGGGCGGGGCCACAGTTCAGGCTCCGCCCCTTCTTCATCCCCGGCTAACCAAACAGCAATCTCACGCAGAGCCGCGGAGGCGC
>DASYJZ010000135.1:0-2593 GCA_035995965.1 Longimicrobium sp.
AGGAAGGGTGCGGCGAGGGCGAGTGCGGCGCCTGCACCGTGCTGGTCGGCGGTGAGCCCGTCTGCTCCTGCCTGGTGCCCTTCGCCCAGGTGGCGGACGCGGAGGTGCTGACCATCGAGGGGCTCGGCGGCGAGCACCCGCTGCAGCGCGCCTTCGCGGCGCTGGGCGGCGCGCAGTGCGGCATCTGCACGCCGGGGATGATCATGATGGCGATGAAGCTCCCGCCGAACCCCACCCTCGACGACGTGCGCACCGGCCTCGCCGGCAACCTCTGCCGCTGCACCGGCTACGAGGCCATCTACCGCGCCGTGCTCGACGCCGCCGGCGCCCAGGTGCCCGCGTGAAGACCGCCGTCACCCCGCTCGCGCTGCTCGAGCCGCGCACCCTCGCCGACGCGCTGGCGATGCTGCGCGACCAAGGCCCACTGGTGCCGCTCGCCGGCTGCACCGACGTCTACGTCACGCTGAACTTCGGCACGCAGCCGGCGACGCGCTTCCTGAACCTCTGGGGGCTCGACGAGCTGCGCGGCATCGAGGCGATGGACGGCGGCCTGCGCATCGGCGCGCTGGCCACGCACACGGAGCTGCAGCGCTCGCCGCTGGTGCAGGCGCGCCTGCCGATGCTCGCCGCCGCCTGCCGTGAGGTGGGCGGCGTGCAGATCCAGAACCGCGGCACGCTCGGCGGCAACGTCGCCAACGCCTCCCCCGCCGGCGACACCCTCCCCGTCCTCGCCGCGGCGGACGCCGTCGTGGTGCTGCGCTCGGTGGATGGAGAGCGGCGCGTGGCCTTCAACGAACTCTACACTGGCTATCGCGCGACGGTGATGCGCCCCGACGAGCTGATCGCCGCCATCGAGGTCCCGGCGGTGGAGGGCGAGCAGTGGTTCCGGAAGGTCGGCACCCGTGCCGCGCAGGCGATCAGCAAGGTGGTGATGGCCGCCGTGCGCGGCGACCGCCCCCGCATCGCCATCGGCAGCGTCGCCCCCACTGTCGTGCGCCTCCGCGGCACCGAGGAGGCGCTGGCCCGCGGCGCCTCGATCGCGGACGCGCAGGCCGTGCTGATGCAGGAGGTGACGCCGATCGACGACATTCGCTCGACCGCGGACTATCGGCGGCGCGTGTGCGCGAACCTGCTCGCGCGGTGGTGGGAGACTTCGTCTACGGGAGGGGACGCGTGACGAGCGGAAGCGACCTGGTGCCGCGCTACACCCAGACCGACCTGGAGAACGCCCGCACCAAGGGCCAGCTCATCGGCTGGCTGCAGGGTGCCGGCGTGGCCTTCGGCGTCCTCCTGGTGGTCGGGCTGATCGGCTGGATTCCGGCTGTGCTCCTCGCCGTCGGAGCCGCTGCCCTGGCCTACAAGCTGTTCAAGCGCTGAACCATCGAGCCACCCCAACTCGCCACCCGGACGGGACGCGGGATGGAGGCAGCCTCGAGCGTCCAGCCGGAATCGCTTTCGCTCCGCCAGGCACGCGCCCGCTTCTTCACGGAGAACGGGTTCGACGCCGACGGCGGATACGGGAAGCGCTGTTTCAAGCTCGGGTCGCGGCCCATCCCCATTTACCTCCCCCAACTTGAAGGCGCGCGTCCCGGGCGGGTAGCACCCCTGGGATTTGAATACCCGCTTCCCTTCATCCGCCTCCGCGGCAACAATTCGTCCTCTCGGTCTGGAGGTCCATCTTGCAGCCGTCGCATCCTTCTTTCGAGTCAGCGGACGGATTCGCGTCTCCCGCCGTTTCCGTCGATCGGCCTGAGCCCGGAAAGACGTCCACCGCCGTCCGCGTTCTCGCGGTGGTGGGTGGGATCGTGGCGCTTCTCGCGGGTTCGATTCTCTCGCTGGGTATGGGGCTCGTCGCGTTACTCGGATTCGGCGCGACGGCGCTGCTCTGGCGTGCCCGGCACGCACGGCTGACGCGCCGCGCGAGCTGGATCGGGGCGGTGCTCGCGGTGGGCATCTCCTTCGGTGGATTGGTTGGATGGGGCATGAGCCAGGTTCCGGGCGGGGCGGTGGAAAGCATGCAGCAGTCGATGGATCAGGCGAGCCGTGAGCCTCCCCCGCCCATCGTCCGCCAGATGCAGCGGTTGTGGCCCCCGAACCCTCGCGCTCAAAAGCGCGTCGACTCCATCACCAGGTCGAAGCCGTTCTTGTGGTGGACGATGGTGACCACGTTCGTGATCGGGAGCGTGCTCATGGGCCTGATGATCGGTACGCCGGCGTGGGGCTGCGCCATGCTGATCGGCTACGGCCTTCGCGGCCACTGGCCGATGCCGCCGCCCGTACCTCGGCGGTAGGTTCCAGCGGCTTCTCCTTTCCCCCGTCGCCAGATCCCGCCATGTCCACCGCCGCCGTCCCGCCCGCCACCGTCCGGCACCCCGTCGCGCGGCGCATCGTCCTCGCCGGCGCCGTGGTGGCGCTGCTGGACATCACCTACGCGTACATCTTCTTCGGGCTGATCCTGAAGCTGGTGGGCGTGCAGTCGCTGTTCCAGTCCATCTCGGCAGGGCTGCTGGGGCGGGCCGCGTTCCAGGGCGGGCTCCCGACCGCGCTGCTCGGCGCCGGGTTCCACCTGCTGATCGCGTATGCGTGGACCCTG
>DASYJZ010000136.1:0-7238 GCA_035995965.1 Longimicrobium sp.
CCTGCGACGGCGCCGATGCCGATCGCCACCATGCGGCGGTTGGCGTCTTCGTCGCGGAGGGCCGCGCCGAGGGAGGCCATGTCCATCGCGTCGCCGGCCACGCGCCCCCAGAGCACCGGCGCGATGCGGCTCCCGGCGAGGATCCCCACGCCGCTGGCGATCTCGCGCAGTCCCAGGCCGCGCACCAGCCCGGCGCCTCTGTCGACGCCGAAGAGGCGGGTGATCCTGCCGGGTGCCACCACCTCCGCCAGCCCCAGCCCGATGCTGAACCAGCCGACCCCGATCGCGAGGCGCTTGGCCCAGACGGGCGTGGCGAGCTCGGGTACGGTGTTGCGGATCTCGTTCACCTCCGTCCGCGGCCGCCCCGCCGCAGCCGGCGCGCTCCGCCGCGGGGTCTCCGTCATCGTCGCGTCCATCGTCACCTCCAGGGCTCCTGGTTCAGTCCGGCGGCTCCATCGGCCGAAAAGCGGGGGGAACCCCCGCCGCAAGCCCGGTGCCGGGCGGTAGCCACAGAAATAGTTTGTTCAAGACTGCGCGTTCAGAACGGAGAGCAAGAAGACTGCGAATCTCCCCCAAGCGGTGACGGACTCCACTGGGACGAGCTGGATGCCCACCTGTCGCTCGGCGGCCTGGTGGAGACCGCATTCAACCTGCGCGAGTGGGCTCCCCGGTACCTGGGGCAGATGAGGAGCGAGGCCAAGGCACGAGCCGCGCGGGAAAACGGCCTGAAGGGCGGCCGGCCGCGGAAGCGCGCGAGCCCGCTGAAGGCGGTTTCCCGGCGCGCCGGCGCGAAGACGTAGGTACCGGGAAGGCGCAGGATTGCGATGCGGCCCCGCACCTCGATCGAGGTGCGGGGCCGTCTCCTTCGTCACTGCTGCCGCGGCCGGCGTACGGCTGCTGCGGCTACCCGATCCGGATCGACGGGTCGAGCGCTCCCTCGAGGGCGGCGTCGGCCGGGAGCCAGAGGGTGAAGCACGAGCCCTTCCCCACCTCGCTGCGCAGCGTCAGGTCGCCGCCCATGAGGCGGGCGAGCTGCCGGCTGATGGTGAGCCCCAGCCCCGTGCCCCCCTGCGTGCGCGTGCGGCCAGACTCCACCTGCACGAAGGGCTGGAACACGGTGCGGGCCTGCTCCGCGCCGATCCCGATCCCCGTGTCCTCCACCTGCGCGAAGGTCCAGCGGTCCGCGCCAGACACCTCCACCCCCGCGCCCGGCGTGGCTGTGGTGCCGCAGCGCAGGGTGACGGAGCCGCCCGGCTCGGTGAACTTGGCGGCGTTGGAAAGCAGGTTCAACAGGATCTGCCGGACCCGGTCGTGGTCGCCCACGTAGGGCACGTCCGGGTCCTCGCAGGCGTTGTGCAGCGCCACGCCGCGCTCGCCGAACTGCCCCTCGACGATCACCAGCGCCTCGCGGACCACGCTCTCCAGCGTCTCGCGGTTGTGCTCCACGGTGAGCTGCCCCGCCTCCACCTTGGCCAGGTCCAGGATGTCGTTGATCAGCGTGAGCAGGTGCCGCCCACTGGAGCGGATCCGCTCCAGGTGCAGGCGCTGCCCCGCGGTCACCGGCCCGGCGATCTCCATCTCCAGCAGCTCGCCGTAGCCCAGCACGGCGTTGATCGGCGTGCGCAGCTCGTGGCTCATGTTGGCCAGGAACTCCGACTTGGCGCGGTTGGCCGCGTCCGCCGCGGCGCGGGCGCGCTCCGCGTCGTGCGTGCGCTCCGCCAGCTCGGCGTTGAGCATCTCCAGCTCGGTCGCCTGCTCCTCCAGGTGCCCCGCCTGGACCTGCAACTCCTCGGCGAGCGCCTCTGCGTGCTCGGCGCGGAGCCGTGCCTCGCCGCGGGCGGTCTCGGCCTCGGCCAGCGCCCCTTCCAGCCTTTCGCGCATCTGCTGCAGCGCCTGCGTAAGCACCCGCGCGCGCCCCGCCGCCTCGTCGGCCGAGCGGGCGCGGACCTCGGCGCCGTCCACCCGGCGCTCGGCCCGGAAGAGCGCGCCCAGCAGGGGGAGCACGGGGCGAACGGCGGCGAGCGCCGCCGCGGACACGCCCTCGCCCGTCGCCACCAGCACGACGCCCTCGCCCCCGGCGCACCCCAGGGCGGGGGTCGGCTTGCCGTCGGCGTCGGGGAGCGATCCGGCGTGCTCGCCCTCCGCCGCGCAGCGCTCCACGAAGGCGCGCCACTCCCGCGCGGCGTGCAGCGTCTGCCGCAGCCCCGGCGCCGGGAGCGGCACGCCCAGCTCCGGGTCGGGGGCGAAGAGCACCGCGTCGTCCGCCCCCAGGAAGCGCGCGAGCCGGGCGGCCGCGTCTGAACGGCCGCCCGGCTCGGCGAACGCGCCGACGAGGCCCAGCAGGCCGGCTTCGGCGGTGAGCACGGCTACCGCGGCAGCACGCAGACCACGGCGGTGCAGTTGTGGAAGCCGCTGAACTGCCCCTCCGACTGCGCGATCTGCCCGTAGGTGTTGAAGCCCGCGAACTGCACTTCGCCGAGCTCGTCCTGCACGGCGGCGAGCTCCGCCCCGAACTCCTGCCCCAGCCGCAGCCGGGTGGCCACGCAGTCGAACAGGAACGCGACCGCGGGCTCGGCGCCCTCGAGCTGCGCCAGGGCCGCGCGGGTGGCCCAGGCCGCCGCGTCGGCGGCGGACTCGGCGGTGGTGCCCATGATGCACGCGGTCGAACCCGCCGGCACGTCGGCCGCGCAGGCCACGCCGCCGTCCGCCTCCACCGCGAGCGGCACCCGCAGCCGATAGCCCTCGGCGGATTCCACGCCGAGCACGTTGTGCAGGAAGAAGGGGATCGGCTCCGCGTGATCGAACGCCTGGCCGGTGGCCGCGGCGTGCGCGTCGAACACCTCCACCGCGGGCACGGCGTCGAGGCTGGTGAGCGTCATCCCCGCCGCCTCGGTCACGCGCATGCGGTCGGGGCTCGGGTCCCACCCGTGCTTGACGCCCACCCCGATCGGCTGGTTGGAGAGGATCTCGAGCGCAACCGCCGCGTCGGTGGCGACCTCGGTGCCGTGGAAGACCACGGTGTGCTGGAAGCGCGCGTCGTCGCCCGCGCCGCCGCCGAAGAAGCGGTAGGCGCCGCCGGTGAGCAGCGTGAGCCGGTCCACCAGGTCGTCCGCGAACCCCGCCAGCGCGTCGGTGAGCACCAGGGCCGCGCGGTGGCGGAACCCCGTCGACTGCAGCCCACGGAAGCCGGCGACCATGTCGTCGGCGGCGGCCGCGCGGCCGGTGCGCAGCCCGCGCCCCAGGGTGGCGGTGAACTCCATCTCCGGCGCGCGCAGGGCGACCACGCAGGTCATCCCCACCCCCGACCCGTCGCTGGTGAACTCTCCCGCCGACGAGCACCCCACCATCGCGCCGGGCCGGCAGCGCGCCTGCAGCGCGGCGAGGAGCGCCGCGTGGTCCTGGCCGGGAGACGCGAACACGATCAGCGCGTCCGGGGCCGCGCCGCCCAGCTTCTCCATCACCGATGCACCCAGCGCCTCTCCCGCCGCGTGCCCTGATTCGTGGGTATGCGAGACTGCCGCTTCCGTCATTCGATGCCTGTCAGCGAGGGAAAGGAGGACGTCCGCACCGCGCGTGGGCGGGTTCCGCCCTGGGTGCACGGGCCGATGCTTCCGCAAGCGGCGATCCACCGCCGGAGCGGATACCGCCAGGCAGTGCCCGTGTCCTCCGGGCCAATCCCGGGGGAGTCGACTTGGCCTGTGAGCCGATCAGAACTGCGTGAGGGAGAGCACGTTGCCGTCCGGGTCCCTGAACCACGCGATCCTGGCCCCGCCCGGAGACGTCCAGATGCCCAGCTCGTCCTGCGGCATGCCCGGGTAGCGCTCGAAGGCGACGCCGCGCGCGCCGAGCTCCACCACCGCCGCGCCGATGTCGGGGACGCGCCAGCCGAGGACGGTGTACGGCGCCGGAACGACCGTGTCGACCCTGGTGACCCGCAGCATCACGCCGTGGGCGTCGAACACCAGCGCGAACGGCTCGTCCGCGACCAGCCGCAGGCCCAGCGAGTCGCGGTAGAAGGCGCAGGCCGCCTGCGCCTGCGCGGTGCTTACGAAGGCGATCACGTCCGCGGCGTTCAGCATTCGCGAATCCTCGGCGAAGGGTGATGCGGCTACGGCGCAGGTTCCGGTACGGCTTTGGCCGCGGGCGCATCGGGGAAGCGGCCGGCGTAGCGGCCGATCCACTCCGCGGCGGCCTCGGGCGCGGTGAGCACGCGCCCCTCGCGCTCCTCCACCTCGCGGCGGTAGCGCTCGATCGAGCACACCTGCTCCACCATCCGCGCGCGGAACGCGTCGCTCGCGTCGAGGAAGTTGACGCCGATGCAGAAGCGGTCGCCCTCGGGGCTGGTCCACACCACCCGCGCGTGGGCCTCGAACGGGGGAACGACCTCGCCGATGCGGATGTCGATGATGCTCCCCAGCGGGAAGTCGACGTCGGAGACGAACGAGATCCCCCCGACGCTCACGTTGGAGCTCTCCAGCGTCAGCGGCTCGCTGCCGGGGACCGCGCGCACCTCGATCGGCACGCCCGCGGTGTGGCGGATGAAGGCGCGGCGCGGGTTGATGTGCGTGCCGTCCGCGGTGGATTGGTCGGTCGCCAAAACGCTGCTCCTGCGTGACGAGGCGGAACGGTCCGCGGCGCCGGCCGTGGCAACTCGCGGGCCGCCTTCGGGGGCTACCCCGCGGGTAGCTCGCGCCCGCGGGGGCGCCGCTGCACGTGCTGCAGGCGATGGATCTCCGCCAGCACGTCTTCCGGGCGCGTCTCCATCTCCAGCTGCGCCAGCTCGGTGTCGCCCTCTCCCTCGATCCCCAGCTTCCGGTGCACCGCGTCCAGCATCTGCAGCACCCGCGTGACCTCGTGCTCCGTCAGCAGCCCGATGTGCAGGTCCAGGTCGGCGCGGCGGTCGGCCTCCTCGCTGATGCGGTTCTGGCTGATCAGCACGAAGGTGGAGAGGAAGATGGCCTCGAGCGAGACGACCATCGTCAGCAGCCCGTAGGGGAAGGGATCGAACGGCCGGAACGGCGGCAGCAGCCGGGCGTTGATCAGGATCCACAGGCCGAACCAGACGATGTGAAGATAGACGAACAGCATCTTCCCGGAAAACCAGGTGATGCCGTCGGCCAGGAACGCCTGGAGCGAGCGCCCCCGCGCCGTCTCTTCGCGCAGCCGCAGCATGGTGGCGATGTTGCGGTCGATCACGTCCGCCAGCAGGACCCTCTCCTCCGCGCTCAGCTCCGGGTCGCGGCGCGCCATCGGACCTCTCTCTCGGTTGATGGGGATATGGATCGGACCGCGTTCCTTGTCGGCGCGCGCCTCGCGGCGATAGTATCCCGGCGCATCGGGCTAGAGCCGGCGCTGCCGCTGCAACGTAGCACGCGAGCCCCGCCCAAGCCCGTGTTTTGTTAACGGCGCGCAGTGACCCGCGTCTTGCGAAGCTCATTGCCGCTTACCTACGAGGTACAAAAGCAATGAATCTTTCGGAAACTGCAATTTACCAACGCCTTCATGTTCTCGCCGCAGAGGATCGGCAGGCTCGTGTCCTGCTGGTTCACGTTGATCATGTTTTCGATGAGGCTCGCGATATCGCACGGACGATGGTTCGATTTCTTCCCGAATACACGCTCCACGACGACACGCACCTTGTTGCAGTCGTTGACTTAATGGGACGGCTGCTTCCTGAAAAGACCCTTGCAGCATTACAGCCCCTTGAACTCACCGCGCTCATCCTCGCGGCTGGTCTGCACGATGTCGGAATGACGCCGACGGAGGAGGAAGCCCAAGAACTCCGGTCAGCAGAAGATACCGCTGCTCCAACAGCGCGTCAGATTGAGTATCGAAGATTTCGCGCCAAGCACCCGGACATCGTGAGGCGCGCGGAAACGCTGGCAGCAGCGGGACGGGCACGGGAGTCGGAGGAGGTTAACGGCTATCTCCTCGCAGAGTTCCTTCGGATAACGCACGGTGAGCGAGCAGACCGGGTAATTCGCGAGCGATTCCGTGCAGATTGCCAGTACGGAGATGTCAACTTCACCGATCAGCTGGCTGCAGTCTGTCGCAGCCACACCGAAGGGATAACTGCCCTTGAAGCGCTGCCGGTCTATGATCTGGTGCGGCCCGGGGGCGAATTCTGCAACTGGCGGTTTGTCGCCGTTCTTCTTCGCCTCGCTGATGTCTTGGATTTCGACGCCAAGCGGACTCCTGCAGCTTTATTCCGCCATCTTGGAGTGCGCACGCCGGTAAGTGTCCGAGAATGGAGGAAGCACCAGCAGGTGAAGGCATGGGACATCAGGCCGGGAAGGGTTGCGTTTAGAGCAGATTGCGAGGACCCGATTATCCAGGAGACCGTCAGTGGGTTCCTCACCATGATAGAAGACGAGTTGCGGCTTGCCCGCTCAGTAGTCGCGGCAATGCACGACCCGCGGGCACCGGAGATGCACACGCGATACTGGTTGGAACTACCTGCTGATGTGGATTCCAGCCAAGTAGGCCCCGCAATGGGTCCTGATGGACCTGTGTTCCGGTTCCTTCCCGTTAGGTTTCGACTGGATCACGATGCAATAACCCAGATTCTGATGGGGCTTGCGCTGTATGGCCACCGCAGTCTTTTCCTCCGGGAACTTCTCCAGAACGCCGTGGACGCATGTCGGCACCGCGTGGCGGCGGGCGACCGCGACTACGAGCCATCCGTGGCGGTTCGACTAGCACAGGATGAGGAAGGCCAGCCGATTTTGCAGGTAGAGGATAATGGCATGGGGATGAGCCTGATGATCGTCGAACGGTACTTCGCCCGCATAGGCCAGAGCTACTACCGATCTCCGGACTTTCGGGCCGAAGCCTTAGCAAACCCTTCCTTCCGTCCAATCTCACAATTTGGGATTGGTGTGCTCTCCGCGTTTATGGCGGGGGACCGGTTACGCGTACAAACTCGGTACGCAGGTGCCGGTGCGAAGCCGCTTTCAATCGAGGTTGCCGATCAGGGTGCCCTTTTTTGGTTCCGAACCGGGGACCGTGCCGACCCCGGCACTGTGCTTTCAGTACGGCTCTCGCAGTCAGTAGCGGCCTTGTTCCCGGTGACCGCCAGACCGAACGAGGAACCTCTGAACGACCTCGAACGCCTATCACGTGCGATCCAGGATCTCGCGCCACACGTTGAGATCCCGATCTGGTGTGAGGTAGGCGGCAAACACCTGAAGATCGACGGAAGCTTTAGCCTTCGTGAATTCTACACGGATCCAGTCCTT
>DASYJZ010000137.1:0-8117 GCA_035995965.1 Longimicrobium sp.
CGCCTGATGGCGCGCGCGCTCCGCCGGCTCGCGCCGCGCGCCTCCGCCTGCATCGCCATCTCCCGCAGCGTGGCCGACGACGTGCGCCGCGTGTGCGGCGCCGGGCTGCGCGTGGAGGTGATCCACAACGCCGTCGACCTCGCCCGCTTCTCCCCCCACGGCCCGCGCGCGCCGCTGGACGCGCTGGCGGGGATGCCGGCGGCGCAGTCTGCGATCATCCGCGTGGGGCTGGTGGCGACCATGGGGCTGTGGAAGGGGCACGACGTCTTCCTCCGCGCCCTGGCGCTCCTCCCGGCGGAGCCGGGGGTGCGCGGCTACGTGGTCGGCGGGCGGATCTACGCCACCGCGGGGAGCGAGGTCGATCCCGACGCGCTGCGGCGGACCGCGGCGGAGCTGGGGATCGCGGAGCGCGTCGGCTTCACCGGCTTCGTGGACGACCCCGCCGCGGCCATGCGCGCGCTGGACGTGGTGGTGCACGCCAGCACCCAGCCCGAGCCCTTCGGCCTGGTGATCGCGGAGGCGATGGCCTGCGCGCGCCCCGTCGTGGTCAGCGCCGCGGGCGGCGCGGGGGAGATCGTGCGCGACGGCGTGGACGCGGTGGCGGTGCCGCCGGGGGACGCCTCGGCGCTGGCGGAGGCGATCCGCCGCCTGGCCGCGGACGCGGAGCTCCGCGCGCGGCTCGGCGCGGCGGGACGGGCCCGGGCGGAGCGCGACTTCGACCGGGAGCGGCTGGCGCGCGAGGCCGCACCGCTCTACCGCTCGCTCGCGGGGATACGCTGATGCGCGTGCTGCACGTCTACGCGGGGAACCTCTACGGGGGCGTGGAGTCCATGCTCGCCACCTTCGCGCGCTTCCGCGGCGAGGTGCCGGAGATGGAGACGCGCTTCGCCCTGGCGTACGACGGCCGGCTGGCGGGCGAGCTGCGCGAGGCCGGCGCCCCGCTCACCATCCTCGGCGGCGCGCGGCTCAGCCGGCCGTGGACGGTGTGGGCGGCGCGGCGCCGCTTCGCGCGCCTGCTCGCGGAGGGTCGGCCGGAGGTCGCGGTCTTCCATTCCGCCTGGAGCCACGGCATCTTCGCTCCGGCGGCGCGGCGAGCGGGCGTGCGCGTGGCCTTCTGGCTGCACGACGCCGTCACCGCCGGGGCGGCCGAGGCGCGGGCCCGCCACACCCCGCCGGACGTGGCGGTCTGCACCAGCGCGTGGACGCGCGAGACGCTCGCCGCGCTCTTCCCCGGCGTCCGCGCCGAGGTCGTCCACCCCGCTGTGGCGCCGCCGGCCGACCTCTCCGCCGAGCGCGCCGCGGTGCGTGCCGAGCTGCGGACGGAGGAGGAGGCGATCGTCATCGTCCAGGCGAGCCGGATGGAGCCGTGGAAGGGGCACCGGCCGCACCTGGAGGCGCTGGCGCGGCTGGGCGACCGCCCGCGCTGGACCTGCTGGATGGCCGGCGGGGCGCAGCGCCCGCACGAGCTGCTGCACGCCCGGGAGATGCGCGGGCTGGCGGAGCGGCTGGGGATCGGCGGGCGCGTGCGCTGGCTGGGCGAGCGCGCCGACGTCCCCCGGCTGCTGGCCGCCGCCGACCTGCTCTGCCAGCCCAACCTGGGCCCCGAGCCCTTCGGCATCACCTACGTGGAGGCGATGTACGCCGGACTCCCCGTCGTGGCCGCCGCGACCGGCGGCGCGCTGGAGACCGTGACCGCGGCCACCGGCCTGCTCGTCCCCGCCGGCGACGCGCCCTCGCTGGCGGGCGCGCTCCGCACCCTGGCGTCGGACCCGGCGCTGCGCCGGCGCCTGGGCGAGGCGGGCCCGGCGCGCGCGGCCGAGCTGTGCGACCCGGTCCGGCAGATGCGGCGCCTCCACCAGGTCCTGGGCGAGGACGCGTGACGCAGCCCACCGTGGAGGAGCGGGCGCGCCGCAGCCTGGGGACGAGCGGCGAGGCCATCTACCGGATGGTGGCCGCCGCGGTCGCGGCCCGGCACTCCGGCGGCGGCACGCTGCTGGACGTGGGCTGCGGGAGCGGGCGGCTCTGGCCCTTCCTCCGCGACCGCTTCGACCGCTACGCGGGCGTGGACGCGGTGCGCTACGACGGCTTTCCCGCGGAGGGCGAGTTCCACGCGGCCGACCTGGACGCGCGGGCGCTCCCCTTCGCCGACGCGGCCGAGGTGGTGGCGGCGGTGGAGACCATCGAGCACCTGGAGAACCCCCGCGCCTTCGTGCGCGCCCTGCTGCGCGCCGCGAAGCCGGGGGGATGGGTGATCGTCACCACCCCCAACCAGCTCTCGCTGCTGAGCCGCGCCACCCTGCTGGCCAGGGGGGAGCACAACGCCTTCCGCGACGCGAGCTACCCCGCGCACATCACCGCGCTGCTGGAGGTGGACCTGAAGCGGATCGCGGCGGAGTGCGGGCTGCAGGAGGTGGCCGTGGAGTTCAGCGGGAGCGGCCGCGTGGCGGGGAGCGGCCGGCACTACCCGCCGTGGCTCTCGCGCCTCTGGCCGCGCGGGCTCTCCGACAACCTGCTGCTGGCGGGGAGGAAGCCGCGTGGCTGAGGCGCCGCTGCACCTGCGCGCGCTGGCCTGGGCCGTGCGCCGCCTCCCCGCGGGGCGCTGGCGGGTGATGGAGCGCGCGCCGCGCCGCGCCGGCAGCTTCGACGCGCGGCTCCCCCGGGCGGCCGGGGGCTACCGCTTCGCCTGCGACCTGCGCGACCTGATCGCCCGCGAGGTGTTCTACACCGGCGCGTATGCGCCGCAGGAGACGGCGCTGCTGCGGGCCGTCCTCCGCCCCGGCGCCACCTTCGTGGACGTGGGCGCCAACTGGGGGTACTTCACCCTGATGGGCGCGCACCTGGTCGGCGCCGGCGGGCGGGTGGCGGCGCTGGAGCCGGACCCGCGCCTCTTCGCCACGCTGGCCGCGAACGTGGCCGTCAACGGGCTGGCGCAGGTCGCGGCGCTCCCGGTGGCCGCGGCGGAGCGCGAAGGGCGGCTCACCCTCGCCGGGCATTCCGAGGACGGCGGGAACTGGGGCGTCTCCTCCCTGGTCGCGGGCGGGGACGGGCCGCGCTTCCAGGTGCGGGGGCGGCCGGTGGACGCGGTGCTGGACGAGCGGGGGATCGAGCGCGTGGAGCTGCTGAAGATGGACATCGAGGGCGCGGAGGACGCGGCGCTCGCGGGGATGGCCGAGGGGCTGGCGCGCGGGCGCTACCGGCGCGTGCTGCTGGAGCTGCACCCGCGGCTGCACCCGCGCGGCGCGGCGCTGCTGGACGACGTGGCGGCCATCTTCGCCCGCGCCGGGTACCGTGGCTGGTCGGTGGACTCGTCGCCCCGGGCCACGCGGGTGGCCGCCTACGCGCGCCGGGTGGACGCGCGCGCGCTGCTGGGTCCGCTGGCGCGCTCGGCGGGGGACGCGTGGCCGCACCAGCTCTGGGCCGCGCCCGGGGTGGAGCCGCTGTGAGCACCCGCGCCGCGCCGCGCGCCTTCGCGCCCGTCTCCATCCCCGCCGGCGAGCGGATCGGGGCGCCGCTCATCCAGTGGTTCGTCGTCTTCCTCCTCCTCTGCCAGGTCGCGCTCCTCTTCCCGGGGCTCAGCCCGGTGCGCCTGCTGATCCGCATGTCGGCCTTCGGTGCGTCGCTGCTGCTGCTGTCGTCGGTGCGCGGCACCCGGCGGGCCCGGCACCCGGCGTACACGCTGGGCGCCCTGGCGCTCGGCGTGGTGGCGATCGCCGTCTTCCACCCCGACACCACCAACCTGGTGGCGGGGGCGGCGCAGGCGGCGCTCTACGCCTCGGTGATGGCGCCGCTCTTCTGGGTGCCCCGGCTGCAGCTCGACACCCGCGTGCTGCGCCAGACCGTGCTGATCCTCTGGACCTTCCACACCCTGAGTGCCGCGCTGGGGGTGCTCCAGGTGTACTATCCCGGCTCCTTCCAGCCCCCCGTCTCCTCGATCATCGCGTCGAAGGGGAAGGGGTACGTGCAGAGCCTGATGATCACCACGGCGAACGGAACGCGCGTCTATCGGCCCATGGGGCTCACCGACGTCCCCGGCGGCGCGGCGATCTCGGGGCTGTACGCGGTGCTCTTCGGCGCGGGGTTCTTCCTCACCCGCCGCACGGTGTGGTGGATGGGCGCCACCGCCGCCAGCATGGCGCTGGGGATGACGGCGCTCTACCTGTCGCAGGTGCGCGCGGTGCTGGTGATGACCGGCATCGCGCTCGCCGTGCTGGTGGCGATCCTGATCCGCCGGCGCGACGTGGCACGGCTGGGCACGCTGGGGGGGGTGGCGGCGCTGGTGTTCACCGGCGGCTACGTGGCCGCGATGTCGATGGCGGGTCCCACCGTGGCCCGGCGCGTGGCGTCGCTCACCGCGGCGCGCCCGGGCACCGTCTACTACAACGAACGCGGGCACTTCCTGGTGGACGCCTTCACCCGGCTCCTCCCCGAGACCCCCTTCGGGCGGGGGCTGGGGCACTGGGGGATGATGGCCGCGTACTTCGGCAAGGCCGACGCGGCCAACAGCGTGTGGGTGGAGATCCAGTGGGCGGGGTGGATCGTGGACGGCGGCGCCCCGCTGGTGATGGTCTACTGCCTGGCCATCGTGGTCGCGCTGCTGATGGCGTGGAAGGTCGCCAAGGGCCGCGCGCCGAGCCATGCTCCCGAGCTCCCCTTCTGGGGCGCGGTGGTGCTGGCGCACGGCATCGGGGCGCTGGCGCTCACCTTCTCCTACCCGATCTTCCTCTCGCAGCCGGGGATGGAGTTCTGGCTGCTGAACGCCTGCCTCTTCGCCGCGGCCCGCCACGCGCATGGGCTGGAGGGGGCGCGGGAGACGGAGCCCGCCCCCGCGGCGGAGCCGGCCGCGCCGCGTGCCGCCGGCGGGCCGGTCGGCCGCCTGCGGCGATGAAGCCCTGGCTGATCCTGGCCGGCGACTTCGTGCGCACGGGGGGGATGGACGCCGCCAACTTCGCGCTGGCCGGGCACCTGGCGCGCTCCGGGCGCGAGACGCACCTGGTGGCCCACCGCGTGGACCCGGAGCTGGCGGCGCTCCGCGGCATCCGGGTGCACCGCGTGCCGCGGCCCTTCGGCTCGCACCTGCTCGGCTTTCCGCTGCTGGACCGGGCCGCCCGCCTGCAGGCCGCCTTCCACTCCGGCGCGCTGCCGCGCCACGGCCGGCCGGCGCGCGGGCTGGTGACGCTGGCGAACGGCGGCAACTTCCCGGGCGCCGCCACCTGGCTGCACTACGTCCACGCCGCCTGCCGCCCGGAGATCGCGGGACGCCGGCTGCGGCGCTGGGTGGAGCGCGCCGCGCGCTGGCAGGCGCTCCGCGCCGAGCGCCGCGTGGCGTCGCGCGCGCGCGCCGTGATCGCCAACTCGGCGCTGACGGCGCGCCACGCGGTGGAGCTGCTGGGCGCCGACCCGGCGCGCGTGCACACCGTGTACTACGGCGCCGACCCGGAGCGCTTCCGCCCGCCCTCCGCCGACGAGCGCGCGGCCGCCCGGCGCGCGCTGCGGCTGGACCGCGACGCACCTGCGCTCGTCTTCGTGGGCGCGCTGGGCGACCGGCGGAAGGGCTTCGACACGCTCTTCCAGGCCTTCGCCTTCCTCGCCTCCACCGAGCCGGGGTGGGACGCCACGCTGCTCGTCGCCGGCGCCGGCGGGGAGCTGGAGGAGTGGAAGCGGCGCGCCGTCGCGGCGCGGCTGGGGCAGCGCATCCGCTTCCTCGGCTTTCGCGACGACATGCGCGAGGTGCTCTTCGCCGGCGACGGCGTGGTGTCGCCCACCCGCTACGAGGCTTACGGGCTGGCGGTGCAGGAGGCGCTGTGCACCGGCCTCCCCGCGGTCGTCAGCGCCGGCGCCGGCGTGGCCGAGCGCATCCCCGCGCCGCTCCGGGCGCTGCTGCTGGACGATCCCGAAGACGCGGGGGAGCTGGCGGAGCGCCTGCTGGCGTGGCGCGCGGGGCTCCAGGCGCACCGCGCGGCGGCGCTCGCACTCTCGGAGGCGCTGCGGGGGTGGACGTGGGACCACATGGCGGCGCGGATCGTGGACATCGTGGAGCGCGCGGCGTAGCTTTGGACGCAACCATGGACATCGCCGCTTCGCCGCACGCCGGGTTCACCCCCGTCCGCGCCTGCTGGGTGTGCGCGGGCGGCGAGCTGCGGCCGGTGCACGCCGCCATCTTCGAGCTCTCCGAGTACGCCCGGCAGGACCCGGAGCTGGCGCGCTACACCGGCGCCACGGTGGAGATCGTGCGCTGCGCGGCCTGCGGGTTCGGCCAGCCGGCCGCGCTCCCGGCGCTGGAGGGCTTCTTCGGGCGGATGTACGACCAGCGCTGGTCGGCCGAGTGGATGGAGACGGAGTACACCTCCGGGTACAAGGACCTGATCTTCCGCTCCGTGCTCGGCGCCCTGGAGGCGCGCGTGCCGTCGCACCGGCGCACGCTGCTGGACCTGGGCGCGCACGTGGGGCGGCTGATGGCGATGGCGGCGGAGCGGGGATGGACGGCGGAGGGGGTGGAGCTGAACCCGTCGACCGCGGCGTACGCGGCGCGCGCGACGGGGCTCGCGGTGCACCGGATGGACGCCCGCGCGCTCGCGGACCGCGGCCTGCGCTACGGCGCGGTGACGCTGATCGACGTGCTGGAGCACATCCCCGAGCCGGTGGCGGCGCTGGAGGCGGCGCGCACGGTGCTGGCGCCCGGCGGGTGGATCGCGGTGAAGGTGCCGCACGGCCGGGTGCAGCTGGGCAAGGAGGAGCTGCACGCACGCCTGCGCCCCCGCTACCGCGCGACGGTGGCGGACAACCTGGTGCACGTGAACCACTTCGGCCCGCGCTCGCTGCGCCTGGCGCTGGAGCGCGCCGGCTTCACCGGCGTCCGCGTGGAGGTCGCCGCGCCGGAGCTGGTGCCGCGGGCCACCGCCCGGGTGCGCGCGGGGAACGCGGCGCGGCTCGCCGTCTGGCGCCTGGGCCGCCTCCTCCCGCGCGGCGTGGAGTCGCCGCTGTCGCTGCACCTGCAGGCGTACGCGCACAACGCGGCGGGTTGAAAACCCGCCGCATCCCCAACCCGCCCAACGACCCCCACCTCCCGAGCCGTCGCTTGGAATCGCCGCAGCTCTCCGTCGTCATCGCCACGCACGACAACCTGGACCTGCTGCGCCGCTGCCTGGAGGGCTGGCGGCGGTACGCGGACGGAGCGCCGGTGGAGCTGATCGTGATCGAGGACGGGTGCACCGACGGGACTCCCGCCTACCTCGCGGAGCAGGCGGAGACGGCGTGGGGGCGCCGCCACCTGCGCTGGCTGCACGCGGACGACGTCCACGAGCTGCTGTGCACCAACCTGGGGCTGGCCCAGGCGCGCGCGCCGCTGGTGCTGAGCTGGCACGACGACATGTTCCTGCAGTCGGGCTGGTTCGTCCCCGAGCTGCTGGCCACCTTCCGCGCGTACCCGGAGATCGGGCTGATGTCGCTCTCCCGCGGCCTGAACTTCAGCCCCGCCGACGCGCCGCCCCAGAGCTGGTTCGACACCATCGACTGGCGCTGGGTGCAGAGCACCATCGGCCCCTCGCCGCTCAACTGGGTGCGCCTCTACGAGGTGGACGGGGTGGTGCGCCCGTGGGTGGTGCGGAAGGCGTGCGTGGAGGCGGCCGGCGCGCTGGACGAGGCCTTCGTCCCCACCGAGTGGGACGAGGTGGACCTCTGCTTTCGCATCCGCGCGGCCGGGTGGAAGGTGGCCACGCACGGCTACGAGCGCGACGGCGCCTACCTGCACGCGCTCAGCGCCACCCTCTCCCGCACCCCCTCGGAGCGGCGGATGGCCCTGGGGCTGCGCAACGCCCGCCTCTTCTTCGCGCGCTGGGGGCACGCGATCCGCGCGGAGCACCCGCGCCGGCGGGCGAGCTGGCGGCGGCGCGCGGGCCCCGGCGCGTGGGCCGCGGTGCCGGCGCGGTGGGCGCGGCTGGCGCTGGGCCGCGGGGGGAAGGGATGAGCCGCACCCGGCGCGCGGCGATCTCGGCCGTCTTCGGGTACCTCCAGTTCGGGCTGGCGCTGGTCTCGGGGATCGTGATGGTCCCCTTCGTCCTCTCCCGCATCCCCACCGACCTGTACGGGGTGTGGCTGGCCGTGGGCGAGGTGCTGGCCTA
>DASYJZ010000138.1:0-2637 GCA_035995965.1 Longimicrobium sp.
CGCCGGATCGGCGGTCTCGACGAACGGCTGCAGCATCGAGGGGACGAAGTGCAGCGTGGTCACGCCGCGCCGCTCGATCTCCTCCTGCAGGTACAGCGGGTCGCGGTGGCCGCCGGGCTTCGCCATCACCAGCGTGGCACCCTGCTGCAGCGGCCAGAAGAGCTCCCAGACCGACACGTCGAAGGAGAACGGCGTCTTCTGCAGCACCACGTCGCCCGCGCCGATGCCATACTCCGCCTGCATCCAGCAGAGCCGGTTGACCACGCCGCCGTGCGCATTCATCACCCCCTTGGGGCGGCCGGTCGAGCCTGAGGTGTAGATGACGTACGCCAGGTTCCGCGCCGTCACGCCGCTCCGGGGATTCTCGGCGCTTGCGGCCGCGATCGTCTCCCAGTCCGCGTCGACGCGGATCGTCGGGACGGCGATGGTGGAAAGCACGCCGGTGAGCCGATCCTGCGTCAGCAGCACGGCGACGCCGGAGTCGGCCGCCATCGTCTCGATCCGCTCGGCCGGGTAGCCGGGGTCGAGCGGGACGTAGGCGCCGCCCGCCTTCAGCACGCCCAGGAGTGCGACCACCATCTCCAGGCTCCGCTCCAGGCAGAGACCCACGCGCACCTCCGGCCCGACGCCGAGCGTGCGCAGGTGGTGCGCGAGGCGGTTGGCGCGCGCGTTCAGCTCCGCGTAGGTCAGCGATTCGTCCTCGAAGACGACGGCGACGGCGTCGGGAGATTCGATCACCTGCGCCTCGAAGAGCCCGTGCAGCGTCGCGTCGGCCGGGTAGACGGCGTCGGTCGCGTTCCACGCCTCCAGCACCTGCCGGCGCTCCGCCTCGCCCGTCAGCTCCACGGCGGAGAGGCGCAGGTCGCCATCCGCCGACACCTGCTCCAGCACGCACCGGAGCTGGCCGATCATCCGCTCGATGGTGGCGCGGTCGAAGAGGTCGGTGGCGTACTCCACCGAGCCGTCGATCCCGTCCGCGCCGGCGCCGAAGCCGAGCGTGAGGTCGAACTTGCTCGTGCCCGTGTCGGCCGGGAGGCGGCGCAGCTCCACGCCCGCGAGGCTGGCCGCCGCGAGGTCCGCATCCTCGTGCACCAGCATCACCTGGAAGAGCGGCGAGTGGCCCAGGCTGCGCCCCGGCGCCAGCTCCTCCACCAGCCGCTCGATCGGCACCTCCTGGTGCTGGTAGGCGCCCAGCGTCACCTCGCGCACCCGCCGCAGCAGCCCGCGGAAGGTGGGGTCGCCCGAGAGGTCCGTGCGCAGCGCCAGCGTGTTCACGAAGAAGCCGATCAGCCCCTCCACCTCGGGCCGCGTGCGCCCGGCGATGGCGCTGCCGACCACCACGTCGTCCGTGCCCGCGTACCTGGCGAGCAGGAGCTGGAAGGCGGCGAGCACCACCATGTACAGCGTGGCACCCTCGCTCCGGCCCAGCGCGCGCAGCCCGTCGAGCAGGCCGGCCGGGAGATCGAAATCCTCGCGGGCGCCGCGGAAGCTCTGCGCCGCGGGGCGCGGGCGGTCCGTCGGCAGCTCCAGGCGCGCGGGGGCGCCGGCCAGCCGCTCGCGCCACCAGCCGACCTGCCGCTCCAGCGCGGCGCCGCGGAGCTGCTCGCGCTGCCACGCCGCGTAGTCCGCGTACCGCACCGGGAGTGGCGCCAGCGCGGGCGCGGCGCCGGCGCGGAACGCGGCGTACAGCGCCTGCAGCTCGCGGAAGAGCACGCCCATGCTCCACGCGTCGGTGGCGACGTGGTGCGTGCAGAGCAGCAGCACGTGCTCGCGCTCGCCCAGCCGCAGCAGCGCCGCCCGGAAGAGCGGGCCCGCCGCCAGGTCGAACGGCTGCCTGGCGTCCTCGTCCACGCGCCGGCGCACCTCGGCCTCGCGCGCCTCGGGCGGCAGCGCGGAGAGGTCGTCGACCGGGAGCGAGAAGCCGGAGAAGGGCGCGATCACCTGCACCGGCGCGCCCTCGGCCTCGGCCAGCGTGGTGCGCAGCGGCTCGTGGCGGCGCACGATCTCGCCCAGCGCGCGCTCCAGCGCCGGCACGTCGAGCGCGCCGGTGAGCCGCTGCGCCTCGGGAACGTTGTAGAGGGCGCGCGTGCCGTTCATCCGGTCCAGGAACCAGAGCCGCTCCTGCGCGAAGGCGGCCGGCTCCGTACGCGCGGGCACCGCGTCGTCCGCGGTGGCGCCGAGCAGCCGGTCCAGCTCGTCGTCGGAGAGGTCCTCGAGCGTCGCCAGCAGGTGCTGCGCGCTGGCATCGCCCGCCGCCGCGGCGCCCGGCGCGCCGAGCGGCGACAGGCGCGGCGCGATGGCCTCGATGGTGGGCGATTCGAAGAGGGAGACCAGGTCCACGTCGCCCGCCAGCGCCTCGCGGATGCGCCAGACCAGCCGCGTCGCCAGCAGCGAGTGCCCGCCCAGCGCGAAGAAATCGTCGCGGATGCCGACGCGCGCCACCCCCAGCACCTGGGCCCAGATGTCGGCCAGCGCCTCCTCCACCGGCGTGCGCGGCGCGACGTAGGTGTCGACCGGGGCGGCGAAGTCGGGCGCCGGGAGCGCCCTGCGGTCGAGCTTCCCGTTCGGCGAGAGCGGGAGCGCGTCGAGCGCCACGAACGCCGCCGGCACCATGTGCTCCGGCAGGCTCCGCTGCAG
>DASYJZ010000139.1:0-6065 GCA_035995965.1 Longimicrobium sp.
AATCCCGGGCCCGCCGCACCAACGGTGAATCGAAGGCCGCGCTGGGCGCGGCCCCCGGTCCGGATTACATCTTCTTGGTGGTGTCGGTCTTGGTGGTGTCCGTCATCCCGCCGGTCGTATCGGCCGGCGGAACCGTCGTGGTGTCGGCCGGGGTCGCCGGGGCGGCCACCGGGGCCGGCATGGCGCCGGTGGTGTCGGTCACCACGGCGGTGCTGTCGTTCACGGTGGTGTCGTCGCTGTCCTTCTTGCAGGCGGCCAGGGCGGCCACGGCCGCAAGCGCGACGATCGCGAGCTTCTTCATGTTCGGTTCTCTTTCCTCTGGAAGTATTGGAGGCTCCGCGCACGCTGCGCGGAGCCCGGGAGTGCCCGCCGAGGCGAGCTTACATCTTCTTGGTGGTGTCGTGGTGCGTGGTGTCGGTCGCGGTGCCGTGCGTGGTGTCGGTCTCGGTGGTGGTGGTGGTGATCACCGAGTCCGTCGTCGGGACCACGACCGTCGCCTGCGTGGTGTCGGTGGCCGGGACGGTCGTGGTGTCGGCGGTCGTGGTCTGCGCGTTGTCGCCCTTCTTGCAGGCGGTCGCTGCGATCGCGGCCAGCGCCAGGATGCCCAGCGTGCGGATCTTCATTTCCAGATCTCCTTGAAAGTGTCCGTTTCGCGTCATCCACGGCTCCGGTCGTCGTGCCGCGGTGTACCCCTTCCATGGGCACAGGGTGTGCCCGCCACCCGCGGCGGGAGCCGAGTAGCGAAACCCCGCTCCCCGCCTTACGTTTCACGCATCCGAACCCCGCGGCACGGGGGGTGTTCGCCCCCCGCGGGACGGTCCCGCGGCGTTCAGTGAACATCCGTGGAGCGTTCAGTGAACACGCCGGACCGATTCGGTCCGCGCACGAACAGGAGCCATGAAGGGGCTTTCCCTCCGCACCAAGGTGTTCTTCCTCTTCGCGGGTGCCGCGCTGCTGATCGTGGTGCCGGCGCTGCTGCTGATCGCCAACGCGGTGGAGAAGCAGGCCTACGGCACCGCCACGCAGACGCTGGCGGGGGTGGTGGGGAACCTCGACTCCAACTGGCCGCAGCGCGCCGACAACCTGCTGAAGGACGCCAGGCTCAGCGCCGCCGACGCCACCGTGCTGCGGGCGTGGGCGGCGGGCCGTCCGCACGGCCTGGAGCAGGCGGTGCGCAAGGGGCTGGACGACGACCGCGACGTGGTGCTGGCCACTGATACCGCGTTCTCCCGCATCCTGGGTCCGTCGGTGCGGCCTGCGGCGCTGGCGGAGGCGGTCCGACAGGGGCCGGTGGTGGTGCTTCCCGACACGGGTGCGCCACTGCTGATGGCGGTGGTCCCCGTCTCGCGCGAGCTGGTGAGCCCCCGCGGCGGCGACACGGTGGACGTGGTGCGAGACACCGTCTCCCTGGGCTACCTGGGGCTGGGGACGCGGCTCAGCGCCGCGGCGATCCGCCGTGACGTCGCGCGCCCGGGGACGGCGGGCACCGAGGTGGCGCTGGTGGTGGGCGACTCGCTGATCGGCACCACCTTCGGCGACAGCGTGGCGCCCGAGGTGCGCGCGTTCATGCGCCACGGCGCCCAGGCGCAGAAGCCCACCTTCGGCGGCCAGACCTTCCTCACCAGCCGCTACCGGCTGCCGATGGGAGGCGTCCCCGCCACCGTGGTGCTCTTCCGCCGGGTGACGGACGAGCTGGCCATCGCCAGCGGGATCAAGCAGTCGCTCTTCGGGATCGGCTTCGCGGCGCTGGTGCTGGCGCTGGTGCTGGCGTTCGTCGTGGCCCGCATCGTGGCGCGCCCCGCGCAGGCGCTCGCCGAGGCCTCGCAGCGGATGGCGCGGGGCGACTACGCGGCGCCGCTCCCGCGCGACTCGGGCGACGAGATCGGGCAGCTCGCCCGCGCCTTCGGCGAGATGCGCGCGGCCATCGGCGAGCGCGAGCAGCGGCTGCGCAGCGCGCAGGCCGAGATGATCCACCGCGAGAAGCTGGCGGCCACGGGGCGGCTGGTGGCGCAGCTCTCGCACGAGATCAACAACCCCATCTACAACATCCAGAACTGCCTGGAGGCGCTGGAGCGCCGCGGCAACCCGGCCGATCCCAACCGCGAGTTTCTCACCCTGGCGCAGGAGGAGCTCGCGCGGATGGCCACGCTCACCCGCCAGCTCCTGGACCAGAGCCGCCCCCTTTCCGACGCGGCGCAGCCGGTGAGCGTGAACGCGGTGGTGCAGCGGGTGCTCACCCTGGCGCGGGGCGAGCTGGCGTCGCGCGAGATCCGGGTGGACGCCGAGCTGGGCGCCGGCCTGCCGCAGGTGGTGGTGCACCCCGAGGGGATCCAGCAGGTGCTGGCGAACCTGGTGAACAACGCCTGCGACGCCATGCCCGGGGGGGGCACGCTGCGCCTTTCCACCCGCGCCGACGCCGACGCGGTGGAGGTGGTGGTGGAGGACACGGGGACGGGCATCGCCGAAGAGGACCTGCCGCACATCTTCGAGGCGTTCTACACGACGAAGCCCGGGGTGGCGGGGATCGGCCTGGGCCTCTTCGTGTCCGAGGGGATCATCCGCGGCCACCGCGGGCGCCTGTCGGTGGAGAGCACGCCGGGGCGGGGGAGCCGCTTCACCGTGCGCCTCCCCCGCGAGACGCTGGACGAGGCGATGCGCGAGCCGGCGCCCGCGCCCGGTGCGGAGCCGGTGGCCGCGGCCGTGGGGTGACGTGCTCGATCCTTTGCTCACGTAGCTTTGCTGTTCCTTTTCGCCTGAACGATGAAGAGGGGAGATCGGATCACGTGACGTCCGTTGCAGAGAAGCCGCGCATCCTGATCATCGACGACGACCGCGCGTTCCGGGTGGGGACGGGGGCGCTGCTGGCCGACGAGGGATACGACGTGGACGCCGAGCCCGGCGGCGACCAGGGGCTCGACCGGCTCCGCCGCGAGCGCTACGACATGGTGCTGCTCGACCTGAAGATGCAGGGGCGCACCGGCCTCTCCGTGCTGGAGGAGCTGCGCGGCTCCGGCAACGACGTGCCCGTGCTCATGCTCACCGGCTTCGCCACGGTGGACAGCGCCGTGCAGGCCCTCAAGCTCGGCGCCGACGACTACATCACCAAGCCCTGCGACAACGCGGTGCTGCGCGGCAAGATCCGCTCGGTGCTCGCCCGCCGCGAGCCGGTGCTGGGCGCCGGCGCCGCCCGCGTGGTCGGCAACACCACCCGCATACGCGACGTGCTGCGGGCCATCGCCCGCGTGGCGTCGACCGAGAGTACCGTGCTGCTGCGCGGCGCCACGGGGACCGGGAAGGAGGTCATCGCCCGCGCCATCCACGAGGAGAGCCCGCGCCGGTCGAAGCCGTTCATCGCCGTCAACTGCTCGGCGCTGGCCGAGGGGCTGCTGGAGAGCGAGCTCTTCGGCCACGCGCGCGGCGCCTTCACCGGGGCCGTGGGCGAGCGCAAGGGGATGTTCGAGGAGGCGACCGGCGGCACGCTCTTCCTGGACGAGGTGGGCGACGTGTCGCCGGGGATGCAGGCGCGGCTGCTGCGCGTGCTGCAGGAGCGCGAGATCGTGCGCGTGGGCACCTCGCGCACGGTGCCGGTGGACGTGCGTGTGGTCGCGGCCACGCACCGCGACTTGGAGGCGATGGTCGAGGACGGGCGCTTCCGCAAGGACCTCTACTTCCGCCTGAAGGTGTTCCAGATCCGCGTCCCCGAGCTGCGCGACCGGGTGGACGACATCCCGCCGCTGGCCGCGGCGGCGCTGGCGCGGTGGAACGAGAAGGTGGAGCCGTCGCGCCGCATCGGGGGGATCAGCGACGAGGCGCTGGAGGTGATGGCCGCGTACGACTGGCCCGGCAACGTGCGCGAGCTGATGACGTCGATCGAGTACGCCTGCATCGTGTGCGACGGCAAGCGCATCCTGGCCTGCCATCTCCCCGAGGAGGTGCGCGAGGGTCCGCAGCCCGGCCCGGCCGCCGCCAACGGCGACGCGAAGAAGGGTGACGGCCGCCCCGAGCCCAGGCGCTACCAGGCCCCCGACGCGAACGCCGAGCGCGAGGCGATCCGGGCCGCGCTGGAGGAGGCGAACGGCAACCGCACCCGCGCCGCCGCCGCCCTCGGCATGGGCCGCACCACCCTCTGGCAGAAGCTGAAGGAGTACGGGCTGTAGAAATTGCCAGACATGGACAGTGCGAACAAAACCCTTGTAAAGCGCACGGCGCGTCCATTATCTTAGGACCCAAGGGAGGCGCTGGTCTCACCGGGAGGGGAGGGAGAAACATGGAGGTGCAGATTCGCAAGGTGATGCCGGCGCACTACAGCCCGAACATCACCGTGGAGCGGGCGATGGCGGCATTCGCCGCCGTCGAGGAAGAGCAGCGGCAGGTCAGGCGCCGAAAGAACGCGGTGCGACGGGCTTCCCGGGTGAGGAAGGCAGCTGCCGCGCGAGAGCCATGATCGCCGCCACCTACGACACCAGCGTCTTTCTCAACTGTCCTTTCGACGTAACGCACCGGCCTCGTCTTCGAGGCCGGTGCTTCCTTCGTGGTCTATGACCATGCGAGCGGTGTTTCCATAACCGTAAAGGGGCGTTGTGCTTCGCGGGTGCGGAACACTCGCGGTGTCATCCAGAGGCGCGGCCACACGAGGCCGACGCTGCACTGGTGTTCGCAGCGCCGTGGGATCTAGCCTGGGACGCAGCGTGGCCTGGGCGCGGCAGCGTCACGAATGCTGGCCCTCGGACCTTCGCGACGCGATGCAGTCGCGGCTGTGGGCGCGGCTTCCGCAGCCGGCCACGCGCGTCGTCGGTCAGATCCTCACGGCGCTGCGGGCCGCGGTGTGGGGTCCGCTAAAAATGCGGTCGCGCCTCAGGATGACGTCGGTGTGGCGAAGCGATTTATATGATTCCGGACCTTCGTGCGGCCATCCGCGTCTGTCACCGAACGTGACCCTTGACCATCGCCTAGTGCAATGCTAGTGTATTAGCATAGTGTCAGTGCACTAGCATCAGCGGGAGGTGCGATGTCGTCGGAAGCGATGAGGCTGGGGCGGCGCGAGCGGCAGATCATGGACGCGGTGTACCGGCGCGGACGCGCGACCGCGGCCGAGGTGCTCGGGGACCTGCCGGACCCGCCCAGCTACTCCGCCGTCCGCGGGATGCTGCGGCTGCTGGAGGACAAGGGCCACCTGCGCCACGAGCAGGACGGCCCGCGCTACGTCTACCTCCCCACCACCGAGCGAGACGAGGCGCGCCGCTCGGCGCTCACCCACCTGCTGCGCACCTTCTTCGACAACTCGCGCGAATCGGCGATGGCGGCGCTGCTCGACCTGGGCGGCATCCCCCTCGGCGACGACGAGTACCGGCGGCTCAAGTCTGCGCTCGACCACGCCCGCGAACCCGGAGACGACGAATGAGCATCCCCCTCTCCATCCCCGCCGACGCGGCGTTCGCGGTCGGGGTGACGGCCAAGGCCACGCTGGTCCTGCTGGCGACCGCCGCGGCGGCAGGCGTCGTGGCAGTGCGCGGCGGCTCGGCGGCGGCCCGCCACCTGGTGTGGACCCTCGGCGTCTGCGGCGTGCTCGCGCTGCCGCTGCTCTCCGCCACGCTCCCGGGCTGGCGCACACCGCTGCTGACCATCCCCGCGGCGCGCGCCGCGGCTCCGGCGACCCTCGCGGCTGATCCCGTCGTCGCCCGTCCCGCAGCGGAGATTCGTGGAGCGGTGACGCAGCGGCCAGGCGCTCTGGGCTCGGCCGCCGCGAATCCCGTCATCGCCCGATCGAGCCGTGGCGTGGCCGGGAACGGAATAGGGCTGGGGATGGGCGCCATCCTCGTCTACCTGCTGGGCGTGCTGGCGGTGCTCGGGCGGCTGGCGGTCGGGCGCTGGAGCGTGACCCGGCTGGGGAGGCAGGCGGAGCCGGTGGAGGGCGCGGCGTGGACAGGGCTGCTGCACGACGTAGCCTGGGAGCTCGGCGTCGGCCGGCCGGTGCGGCTCCTGCGCGGCGGCGGCACGACCATGCCGATGACGTGGGGGATCGCCCATCCCGCCGTGCTCCTCCCGGCGGAGTCCGCCGAGTGGCC
>DASYJZ010000140.1:0-2608 GCA_035995965.1 Longimicrobium sp.
ACGCGGCGCTGCGCGGCAGCTCCTACCTCAAGCTCCCGAAGATCCTGCAGTTCTTCTCGGGCAACATCGGCCTGCATCACGTCCATCACCTCAACGCCCGCATCCCCAACTACAACCTGCAGCGGGCGCATGACGAGAACGCGATATTCCACGACGTGCCCACGCTCACTCTGCGCGACGGGCTGCGCTCGGTGCGCCTGAAGCTGTGGGACGAGGAGCGTCGCGGGATGGTCGGCTTCGCCGAGGCGCGGCGGCCGAGCACACCGGCCCGGTAGGGCGCCAGGACTCCGCAGCACGAGTTGGCTATGGGGGCGTGGCCGCCGACTACGGCTCTTGGTCGGAATCGGGGCCCCTGCCGAACACCCCCGTCGAGAGCTGACTCGCTTCCCGCGCGGTCACGGGAGTGGCGCCGCGTGCCAGCCGGTCTTGAGGTACCGGTCGCTTTCCCAGGCCACGATGCCGTCACCCCGTGCACCGAGGGCGACGACCGGTGTGGCTTGGAAGGCAACTTCGGCGCCCTTGCGGTCGGACACCGTAGTTGGCTTTTGCCATCTCCCTCCCGCGAGATGTGACGCCAGCTCGATCCCGCGCCTGTCTTCCCAGACGATCGAGGCGTCCCCGCGCGCATTCATTGCAAAGGAAGCCGCAGACTCGTAGGTCACCTCGCCTATCCGTTCCTTGGCCCCCCAACGGCGGCCCACCGGATGGATCCGTGCCCATATCGTTCTTCGGCCTCCCAGCACCGGCGCCGCGTCCTCCCAGACTACGATCGCGTCTCCGCGGGCATCCATGCCGACGTGGGGAGCCCCGGCGGGTTCCACGACTGCAGAAACCCTCCCGATGACCGGCTGAGCGATCCAGCGACCTCTGGCCTCACGCGCGGCGGCCTTGACAAGCACCGTTGAGCCCCGCATCACCGCCCATGCGACGATCGCGTTACCGCGCTCGTCGATGGCGACCTGATGGTTTCCCCTGCAGACTTCATGCCCGTCGGGAACTGTTCGTGGCGCGCCCCAATCGCCGCCCGCCGAGCGAAAGGCGGCACGTACGAGGCACCCACTGGCGACCTGGGCGTCCCACGCGACGATCGCGTCGCCCCGCGCATTCATCGCTATCTGCGGGTCAAGGGCAAGTTCACGGTCGTGTGAGATCGTCCGGGGCGCGGAGAACGAACCCCCTGCTGGGCGCACCGCTGCGCGGATGCCTGTCGAACCCTTGCCGTGCGCCTGAACAGGCGCTACGACGATTGCGCCTCCGCTCGCGTCGCTGGCGACCTGTGGTTCCTGCGGTTCTTCGCCACGTGGAGTGCCCACGATCTGGGGTGAACCCCAACCGCCACCAAGGGGCTTGATCGCGGCTTCGACGCCAAGCCGGCCTTCCCACGCCGCGATCGCGTCGCCGCGCGCGTCCACGGTCACCTCGGGGTTCAAGCCCAGACGCGAGAGGGTTTCCGCTGGCTGCCACCCCCCACCGGCAGGGCGCAGCGCGGCGCGGACGCGGTATTCAGGCGCGGCGGTTTCCGTGAATGCCCCGGACTGTTCCGTCCACACGATGAACGCGTCGCCGTTGGCGTCGAAGCCTGGCGCTTTGAGAGGACTGAAAGGACGGCCCCCCTCGAGGGTCGTGGCCGGGATGGCCGGGATGAGTTCCAGCGCTGGCCACGGTGCGAGGAACGTGCCGGTGCCGTGAGCAGCCACGGCGTTGCTCATGTCGGCAACGAAGACCCACGCTGAAACCCCTAGCACGACCGCGCCCAGCAGCGAAACCGCCCTCGTACCCCTGCGGTCGCGCCGGTTACGAGTTGGGTTACCCGAACGTCCTCTTGCTCCGAGCACAACCACAGCCTCCTCGCCCCCCGGGGTCCGCCCGATCGTGTCAACGCCAGCCTCGGCGCGACCCGCCCACCGTATCAATGCCGGTTTGCCGCCAGACTGCTGCTGCCTTTGACGACGTAATGGGTGAAGCTACGAACGTCTCTCACTTCGCGCAAAAAAACGGAGGGGGAGGGATTCGAACCCTCGTCAGACCAATCAGGCCTGAAACGGTTTTCGAGACCGCCGCATTCAACCGCTCTGCCACCCCTCCAGGGCGACGCGTCAAGGCTAGATGATCTCCTCGCGAGACTCGACGAGGCGCGCCTCACCCGCACGGGCCCCGAGCACCGGCGCCCGTCAGCGGCGCTCCGCGAAGAACGCACTGAGCAGCTCGGCGGATTCCGCGGCGAGCAGCCCGCCGGCCACCTCCGGGCGGTGGTTCAGGCGGGGCTCGCCGAGGACGTCGAGCACGCTGCCGCAGGCGCCGGCCTTGAGGTCGGATGCGCCGTAGACGACTCGTGGCACACGCGCGAGCACGATCGCGCCGGCGCACATCGCGCACGGCTCAAGCGTCACGTAGATGACGGAGTCCAGCACGCGCCAGGTGCCGAGCGCCTGCGCGGCCTCGCGCAGGGCGATGATCTCCGCGTGTGCGGTCGGATCCTGGCGCAGCTCACGCTCGTTGTGAGCGGCCGCGAGGACCTCCCCGCCGCGCACGACGACCGCGCCGATCGGCACGTCTTCGTGTTCCAACGCACGCTCGGCCTCGCGGAGCGCGAGGCGCATGAAGTAGT